>JALYVP010000049.1 GCA_030853185.1 Actinomycetota bacterium
GTCGTCGAGCTCGTTGCGGCGAGGGGATGAGCGTGGGCGGCCAGGGGATCGGCTCCTGCCATCGCTGGCCAGCACGCTACCGTGACCACGGCGGCGACCATGGCCACGACGGCCCGGGCGCTCACGACGGCCCGGGTGCCTCGCCGGCCGAGCGGAGACGTGGCGGTGGGCTCGGTGGCCGAGGGTTGGTGCTGCGGGGATGGAGAGCGGATGGCGATCAACCTGTAGTTGTTCGACGGCGGTGACCTTGAGCCCTCCGCCGAGACGTGGTCAAACACGTCGAAAGGGAACGTACCAGGCGGCACTCCACGGCGCCCCTCAGGCGCTGGTCGTCGCTACTCGTGGAGGCCGCACTCCGTCTTGTCCTGACCGGCCCAGCGGCCGCTGCGGGGATCGTCGCCGTCGGTCACCGGGCGGGTGCAGGGCCGGCAGCCGATAGAGAGGTACCCCCGGCTGAGCAGCGGGTTGACCGGAACGTCGTGGTTGGCGATGTAACCGGCGACGTCACCATCCGACCAGGTGGCGATGGGGTTGACCTTGACCAGGCCGCGCAGGTCGCGGGCCACGATGGGGGCGTTGGCACCGGGTCGGCGCCTCCGCTCGTCGCAGACCGCTCATCCAGGCCAGCTTGCCGTGGAGGGCCCGGTCGAGCTGATCGACCTTTGCCGCCGAGCAGCACCCGGCCGGGTCGGTCCGCCACAGCGCCACCGGCTGGGGGGGAACGGTCATGATCCGCAGGTTGAGGCCGTAGCGCTGCCGCACCCCCTGGGCCGTCTCCAGGGTCTGGGGGAAGTGGTAGCCGGTGTCGATGAACACCACCTCGATCGACGGTTCCACGGACGTGGCCACGTCGATCAGCACCGCGTCGGTCATGGACGCGCTCAAGCACAGGAACGGGTGGAACTGGTCGACGGCCCACTCGATGGCGGCGGTAGCCG
Organism: Actinomycetota bacterium; assembly: GCA_030853185.1. Lineage (GTDB taxonomy): Bacteria > Actinomycetota > Acidimicrobiia > Acidimicrobiales > Palsa-688 > JALZAH01. The sequence continues at coordinate 939 of JALYVP010000049.1, forward strand.
GCAGGCCCTCGAAGCGAGCAGAGATCTCTGTCAGCTCGGCGTCGTCGAACTCGGGGCCTCGAACCATCGACTGGGAGGGGCCCCGAGAGGCGAGGATGCTCATGGCTTGCTCACCGTCGTCTCGCGGCTGGCCGGGCGGGTTCGGTCGGCTCGGGGGCGGTGTGGTCAGCCGGCGGCGCATTCACCCTGCCCGACCTCGGCGACGTAAGGGCCGGTCTCATCGAAGTCGGCGTAGAACTCGGGCGCCTCATCGGGATCAGGCCAGAAATCGAGATCCTTCAGCTCCGCCCCCATCGCCTTGGCCCCGCCGTAGCGGGCCACCCAGGCGGCGAACGGCTCCCCCGCCTGGCGCTCGTCGACATAGCGGCTGATGAGGCGGACGGTGGCCTCGGCCGCCGCCTTGGCGGGCAGGCGGACCGCTCGCTGAGCGAACTCGATCTGCGCGTCGCCGACGTGGCCGCCGAGGAGCATCTGGTATCCGGGGGCGGCGCGACCATGGGCCCGGCGCTCGGCTCCGTGGAACCCGATGTCGGCGACGTCGTGCTGGCCGCAACTGTTGGTGCAGCCGGAGATGTTGATCCGGACCCCGCCGATGTCGGCCAGGCCGGCCTTCTCCAGAGCCGCAGAGATGTCATCAGCCAGCCCCCGGCTCTGGGTCACGGCCAGGCCTCGATGATGGACGCCACCGCCCGGAACTGGTCGCCGTGATGTCGCCCAGCTTGGCGTAGGCCAGGGCGGACACGGTCCCCTTGGCCACGCCGACGACCACGTTGGCGGTCTCCCAGCGCTGGTAGGGGTCGCCGCGTGGGCCGAGCTTGAGCGTGACGGGGGTGCCCATGGGGGTGGGTTCCACCCCGGAGGCGGCACCGGCGGGGTCGGCGCCGAGCTCGGCGACGATGGCGGGGACACCGCCGGGCCAGGTGGAGGAGGCCACCAGCAGGTTGCGCTCCTTGAGCACGCAACGGCGCAGCTCGTCAATGCCGATCTGGTCGACCACCCACTTCAGCCGGGCCCGGAGCTTGTTGTCGCGGTTCCCGAAGTGATCGAAGGTTCGGAGAATGGCCTCGATCGTGGGCAGCAGCCGCTCCCGGGACGTGAACTCCTCGAGGGCCTGGGCCGGGTGCGGGTTGGCTCCCAACCCGCCGGCCGTGAAGACACGGAAGCCGGCCTCAGTGGAACCGTCCTCACCGGTGTGGTTCACCGCCACCACGCCGACGTCGTTGAACATGGCCTGCCCGCAGTCGGTCACACATCCCGAGAAGTTGATCTTGAACTTTCGGGGGAGGCGCTGGGCGTAGGGGTGGTGCAGGAAGTGCCGGAAGGTGGCCTCGGCCCAGGGGCTGATGTCGAGCACCTCGAAGGGGCAGGCGCCGGCCAGGTGGCAGCCCATCACGTTGCGCACCGTGTCCCCGCAGCCCTCACGGGTGGTGAGGCCCACGGCGGCGAGATCCCGGAGCAGATCGGGGATGCGTTCGAGCTGGACGAAGTGCATCTGGACGTTGAGGCGGGTGGTCAGGTGGGCCCATCCCCGGCTGTAGCGCTCGCAGACCTCGCCGAAGGCCCGGAGCTGCTCGGCGGTGGTGGAGCCGTAGGGCAGCTTGACCCGGACCATCTGGTTGTGGCCGCCCTGGCGCTGGCCGTACACGCCGTTGTTGAGGCGGAAGACCCGAAAGGCATCCTCATCGACGTGACCCGCCAGGTGCTCCCCGAGCAGCTACTCGAACTTCTCGATGTCCGCGGCCACGTCGGCGGCGATCCTGGTGTCGTGCTTCACGGCTGTGCTCACCACGCCAGTCAATCAAAAGATGACCGACTTACTCAACATTTCCGGCCAGAAAGATGATCTTCTTGCTCGGCATTGCCCCTTGTCGGCCCCAGAGGCCCCCGGAGCGGGGGCGCCTGTCTCGGGGCCCAGATGACCGTACATGCGAAGGATCGCCTGGATCACCGTATCCAGATCGTCGACCACCTGTCGCCAGGTGAAGGTCAGGATCGTCCAGCCCACAGCCAGCAGGGGGGCTTACTGGCGCAGGAGCTCGGCGACCCCGAAGGCCAGGTCGAGCGACTGACGCCCGTTGAGCCGTGGGTCGCAGGTCGTCGTGTAGCGCAACGACAGCTGGTCGGCGAGGATCTCCTCGGCGCCGCCCAGGCACTCGGTGACGTCGTCCCCGGTGAGCTCGACGTGGACGCCGCCGGGCCACACGTCCGCCGCCCGGCACACCTCGAAGAAGGCCTTGATCTCTGCCACGACGGCGTCGAAGTGGCGGGTCTTGCGGCCGCCGGGGCCCACGACGGTGTTGCCGTGCATCGGATCGCACTGCCAGATGACGGGGTGCCCAGCGGAGCGGACGGCGTTCAACAGGTCGGGGAGGACGGTGGTGACGCGCTCCGCGCCCATCCGGGCCACGAGGGTCAGGCGGCCCGGCTCCCGGCCGGGGTCGAGGGTGTCGCAGAGGGCTACGACCTCGTCGGCGGTGGCCCGCGGGCCGATCTTGGCTCCAAGGGGGTTGGCGATCCCGGAGAGGAAGTCGAGGTGGGCGCCACCGACCTGGCGGGTCCGCTCACCCACCCACAAGAGGTGAGCGGAGGTGTCGTACCACAGCCCGCTCAGGGAGTCCTGGCGGGTCATGGCCTCTTCCCAGCCCAGGACCAGCGCTTCGTGGCTGGTCCAGAAGTCGACCTGGTGGAGGGTCTGCTCGCTGATCAGGTCGATCCCGCAGGCCTTCATGAATCGCAGAGCCCGCTCAATCTCCCCGGCGATCGCCTCGTAGCGCTTGCCCTCCAGGCTGGAGGCGACGAACTCCTGGTTCCAGGTGTGGATCTGCGACAGGTCGGCGTAGCCGCCCTTGGTGAAGGCCCGCAGCAGGTTCAGGGTGGACGCGGCCTGGTGATAGGCGGCCAGCAGGCGGTCGGGATCAGGGGTCCGGGCCTCGACGGTAGGGGCATCATCGTTGACCAGGTGCCCCCGGAAACTCGGAAGGGTCACCCCGTCGATGACCTCGGTGGCGGTGGAGCGGGGCTTGGCGAACTGCCCGGCTATGCGGCCCAGCTTGACGACCGGCACGCCGGCGCCGTAGGTGAGCACCACCGCCATCTGGAGGATGACCTTGAGCTTGTCCCGGATGGTGTCGGCCGTGAAGTCGTGGAACGACTCGGCGCAGTCGCCGGCCTGGAGGAGAAAGGCCTCCCCGGCTGCGACCTCGGCGAGGGCCTTGCGGAGGCTGCGCGCCTCGCCGGCGAAGACCAACGGGGGAAGGCTGGAGAGCGTCTTCAGCGTTTGGTCGAGGGCGAAGGGGTCGGGCCAGTCCGGTTGCTGCTCGGCCGGAAGCTCCCGCCACCGGCCAGGGGTCCAGGCGCTGGTCACCCGGCCAGGCTATCAACACCCCTCGGCCAACTCCCCGGGGGCCCACGGAAGGGGCCGGATAACGTCGGACCACTATGGGCGAGCGCATCGGGGTCTTCGGGGGCACGTTCGACCCCATCCATGTCGGCCACCTGGTCGCAGCGGTCAATGCCCGCAGCGCCCTGAGTCTCGACCGGGTCATCCTCATGGTGGCCAACCTCCCCTGGCAGAAGGCCGGGGCGCGAGGCGTCACGGGGGCCGAGGAGCGCTTCGCCCTGGTGCAGGCGGCGGTGGGTGACGTTCCCGGGCTGGAGGCCGGCCGGTTGGAGATCGACCGCGGCGGCGAGTCCTACACCGCCGACACGCTGGTCGAGCTGAACGAGGTCATGCCCGATGCCGAGCTGTTCCTGATCGTCGGGTGGGATGTGGCCGCCGAGCTGGCCACGTGGGGCCGCATGGACGACCTGCAACGCCTGGCCACCCTGGTCATCGTCAACCGCCCGGGGGCCGGCCGCCCCTCGGGCCTCGACGATGACGGGTGGCGGGTCACGGAGGTGACCGTCCCCAACCTGGAGATCTCGAGCACCGACCTGAGGGCCCGGGCCCGGGATGGTCGGCCCCTCGATTACCTGGTCCCCGAGGCAGCTGTCCACTTCCTGCGCTCGCACGGCCTGTACGCTGGCGACGGATGATCACCGCTCGTCCGGCGACCCGCACGAGGACTACTGCTCCTCGCCCGGGCCGCTCACGACAACCGAGCCGCTCCCGACAAGAACGAGGCGGAGAGCACCACGCTGGGGGGACGGTGCACGCGCCGGCCCGGGCCGGCGGCGACCGTCGTCACCGCCGGCTCGAACGCCGGCGCATCTTCCGCGAGGAGGCCATCGTGGTGAGCGTGCTGGCGGTGGCCCTGATCATCACCGTCGTCGTCCTCGCGCTTCAGTGGTTGGACAGCACGCCATCCGTAGCGTCGTCCGTGGCCTGGACGGCCTTACCCATTGCCAGTGGAGGTCTCGTATGAACCCTCAGGTCGGGAACAACAGATGATCGGTCGGGCTTCGCTCGACGAGGTCAGGAGCTGGGTTGCCATCGCCGCCCGGGCCGCCGAAGCGAAGGGGGGCGAGGACACGCTGATCCTCGACGTGGGTTCCCTGCTTTCGGTCACGGACGCCTTCATGATCACCGGTGGATCAAACGCCAGGCAGGTGCGCACCATCGTCGACGAGATCGAGGAGCAGGTCAAAGGGGTCGGCGGCCCTGCCCCTCTGCGGGTCGAAGGACTCGACGATGCCGCCTGGGTGCTCATGGACTACGGGGACTTCATCGTCCACGTGTTCGGCGCCGAGACCCGTGCGTTCTACGATCTGGAGGGTTTGTGGGCCGATGCCGGCCGCTGGGAGTGGCAGGTGGCCGCCCCCGCCACCATCGATTGAGCCAGCATCGACTGAGCCGCACCTCTGGCGCATCGAACATACGTTCGATACGGTGGGCAGATGGGTTGGGACAACCCGCCACGGCCGTGGCGGGACATGGAAGCCAAGCTGTCCGATCGGGCCCGGCCGTTCCCCGTTGATGGTGATGGGGGCGACAGCCCGGCCTGGTCCTACAAGCGCCCCGGCTATGAGCCGCCGACCGACCTCCGGGTCGTTGCGCCGGCGAGTCGCAGAACCCCGGCGAGGACCAGCTACGCCGAGCTGCACTGCCACTCCAACTTCAGCTTTCTCGACGGTTCCTCCCACCCCGAGGAGCTGGTGGAAGAAGCGGTCCGTCTGGGCCTCGACGCCCTGGCCCTGACCGACCACGACGGCATGTACGGCGTGGTCCGCTTCTCTCAAGCGGCCAGCGCCCTCGGTCTACCGACGGTCTTCGGCGCCGAGCTGTCCCTCGGCCTCGATCGTCCCCAGAACGGTGTAGCCGATCCCACCGGCACCCATGTCCTGGTGCTGGCCCGGGACCCGGTCGGCTACACCCGGTTGTGCCGGGCTCTTTCGGTCGCCCACCTGAACGGCGGGCAGAAGGGGCGTCCGGTCGTCGACCTGGCCACCCTGGCGGCGCTGGGAGCGGGGGCCGTGCCCGACCCGGGCGGCTTCATCGTCGATCCGGGTCCCACCCGCGCCTCCACCACCGACAGTGACCATTGGGTGATCCTCACCGGATGCCGCAAAGGGCCGGTGCCCCGGGCCCTGATGGAGGCCGGGCCGGCCCGGGCCGCCGCCGAGCTGGCCCGGCTGCAGCAGTTGTTCGGTCGGGACAACGTGGTGGTGGAGCTGTGGGATCACGGGGACCCGTTGGACTCGGCCCGCAACGACGCCCTCGTCACCCTGGCCGACCGCCAGGGGGCCGAGGTGGTGGCCACCAACAACGTCCACTATCACGTGCCCTCCCGCCGTCGCCTGGCCGGAGCCCTCGCTGCCGTCCGGGCCCGGCGAAGCCTGGATGACATGAACGGGTGGTTGCCGGCCGCCGGTTCCGCTCACCTGCGCAGCGGGACGGAGCAGGCCCGCCGCTTCGACCGCTATCCGGGGGTGGTGGAGCGGGCCGGTGCGCTGGGCCTGGCGTGCGCCTTCGACCTGGCCCTCGTCGCCCCCCGCCTGCCGCCGTGGCCCACGCCGGCCGGCCACACCGAGGCGTCGTGGTTGCGGGAGCTCACCGAGGAGGGCAGTCGGCGCCGGTACGGGCCCCGGCACGCCCCCTCCCACCCCCGGGCGTGGGCTCAGATCGACTACGAGCTGGACCTCATCGACCAGCTGGGTTTCGCCGGGTACTTCCTGATCGTCTGGGACATCGTCGAGTTCTGCCGGACCCATGACATCTACTGCCAGGGCCGGGGCTCAGCGGCCAACTCGGCGGTCTGTTACGCCCTGGGGATCACCAATGCCGACGCGGTGGGTCTGGGCCTGCTGTTCGAGCGGTTCCTCTCGACGGAGCGGGACGGTCCTCCTGACATCGACGTGGACATCGAGAGCGGGAGGCGCGAAGAAGCGATCCAGTACGTGTACCGCCGCTACGGGAGGGACCGTGCCGCCCAGGTGGCAAACGTCATCACCTACCGGCCCCGGTCCGCGGTGCGGGACATGGGCAAGGCCCTCGGGGCCGCTCCCGGCCAGCTCGACGCCTGGGCCAAGCAGATCGACGGGTGGGGGCCGCTGTCGGCCACCGCGGCGGCGAGCGACCATGACATCCCCGCGGCGGTGATGGACCTGGCCGAGGCCGTCCAGCACTTCCCCCGGCACCTGGGGATCCACTCAGGGGGGATGGTGATCTGTGACCGGCCGGTGGCCGAGGTGTGCCCGGTGGAATGGGCCCGGATGGCCGACCGCAGCGTGCTGCAGTGGGACAAGGACGACTGCGCGGCGGCCGGCCTGGTCAAGTTCGACATGCTCGGCCTGGGCATGCTCACCGTGCTGCACGCCACCATCGACCACATCGCCGCCGCCCACGGGGTGAGCGTCGAGCTGGCCTCCCTGGCCCAGGAGGACGGGGTCTACGAGATGCTGTGCCAGGCCGACTCGGTGGGGGTGTTCCAGGTGGAGAGCCGGGCTCAGATGGCCACCCTGCCCCGGCTCAAGCCGCGATGCTTCTACGACCTGGTGGTGGAGGTGGCCCTCATCCGTCCCGGCCCCATCCAGGGCGGATCGGTGCATCCCTACATCCGGCGGCGCAACGGCACCGAACCGGTGACCTACCTGCACCCGCTGCTGGAGCGGAGTCTGGCCAAGACCCTCGGCGTCCCGTTGTTCCAGGAGCAACTGATGCAGATGGCCATCGACGTCGCCGGGTTCAGCGCGTCCGACGCCGACCAGCTCCGTCAGGCCATGGGTTCGAAGCGCAGCGTGGAGCGCATGCAGCGCCTGGCCGGCCGGTTGTTCGACGGGATGGCCGAACGCGGCATCACCGGGGACGTGGCCGATCAGATCTACGAGAAGCTGGTGGCGTTCGCCAACTTCGGGTTCCCCGAGAGCCACTCGGTGAGCTTCGCCTACCTGGTGTACGCCTCGGCGTGGATGAAGTTGCACTACCCGGCGGCGTTCTGCGCCGGACTGCTCGACGGCCAGCCCATGGGATTCTGGTCGCCGCAGACCCTCGTGGCCGACGCCCGCCGCCACGGGGTGGAGGTCCGGGGTCCTGATGTCAATCGCAGTTCGGCAATGTCCTCGCTGGAGACCGATGACACCGGCGGGGGGGCCAACCCGGCGGTGCGACTCGGCCTGTCGTCGGTGAGGCACCTGGGGTCGGAGCCGGCGGAGCGCATCGCCGGCGGCCGGCCCTACACCGACGTGGAGGACGTGGTGCGCCGCAGCGGGATCACCGTGGCCCAGGCCGAGGCCCTGGCCACCGCCGGAGCCTTCGGCGGGTTCGGGCTGTCCCGGCGCCAGGCCTTGTGGTCGGCGGGGGCCCTGGCCGCCGCCGGGGGATCCCTGGAGGCCGGTCCCGCCTCCCGGCCGGCCGGGACCGCCCGGTCGGTCACGCGGGCCCACCTGCCCGGTCTGGTGACCGGGGCGGTACCGCCCCGCCTGCCGGGCATGGATCCGGTGGAGCGCAACCGAGCTGACCTGTGGGCGCTCGGGTTGTCCCCCGACAGCTACCCGACGGAGTTCATCAGGGATGAGCTGACCGCAGCCGGCATCGTGACCTCGGCCCGGTTGACCGGCGTGGCCAACGGTGCCCGGGTGGCGGTAGCTGGTGTGGTCACCCACCGGCAACGGCCGGCGACGGCGCAGGGGGTGGTGTTCGTCAACCTGGAGGACGAGACGGGCCTGATCAATGTGATCTGCGCTCGCGGCGTGTGGGTCCGGTTCCGACGGGTGGCCCGGTCCCAACCGGCGTTGCGCATCGACGGCCGCCTCGAGCGGGTGGAGGGGGTGATCAACATCGTCGCCGAGCGCATCACCGCCCTGAACCTGCGATCGACCATGCCGCCCTCCCGGGACTTCCGGTGACCGATCAGCTCATGGACGGCCACTCGATCTCCGCAGCGGTGGTCCCGAGCAGCACAGTGGCCTCGGCCCCCTCGTAGCGATCACCATCGAGGGCCAAGCAGGCAACCGAACGGTCGCCGGCAACACGGCCAGCTCGTTGTCGACGATGCCATGAGCGCAGTGGGCCGCCGGAGCCATGTGGTACTCCCCCCTCCCACACCTCGTCGGCGCTGTCGAGGCCGAGCGCTTGACGTTCGGCGATGAGCGACTCGCCGGTGGTCTCGGCCCCAGGACGACGGTGCGCATGCCTGCATGCTACGACGTAGCTGTGACCGACACGCCCGACGATCTGCCCCGCTGCGCATGGGCGGTGGGGACCAGCCCGGCCATGGTGCACTACCACGACACCGAGTGGGGGGTGCCAACCCACGACGACCGGGAGCTGTTCGAGCTGCTGGTCCTCGAGGGGGCCCAGGCCGGCTTGAGCTGGCGAACCATCCTGGAACGGCGGGACGGGTACCGGCGGGCGTTCGCCGGGTTCGAACCCGGGCAGGTGGCGGCTCTGGGCGACGATGACGTCGAGGCGCTGCTCACCGACGCGGGGATCATCCGCAACCGGGCCAAGGTGCGCTCCGCTGTGCGCAACGCGGCCGCCTTCGTCGACCTGGTGGCCGAGGCGGGGACCTTCGACCGGTACCTGTGGTCGTTCGTCGATGGCCGCCCGGTGCTCAACCGTTGGACCGAGCCCGCCCAGGTGCCGGCCACCACCGAGTTGGGTGCGGCCCTGAGCAAGGACCTGCGCACCCGGGGATTCACGTTCGTGGGCCCAACGATCATGTACGCCTACGCCCAGTCGGCGGGCCTGGTCATGGACCACCTGACGTCCTGTCACCGCTTCGGTGAGCTCAGCCCGGGGCCTTAGGCCCTCGCCGGTTCGGTGTCGGCTTCGGGCACCGCCCGAAGCTCGAGGTCCGGGGATGGCAGTCTGGAGCGGTGTCGGACCGTGGCCAGCCCCGAGAGCAGGTACGGGGGCCCCTGTCGCCCATCGAGATGGCCACCGCCTCGGTCATGGCCGGGATCACGGTCGCCCTGGTGGTGGCCGGCTGGTTCTTTCCTCACGCCAGCGCCCTGATCCTGCTCGCCGCCGTGCCGCTCGGGGTGGTGGCGAACCGGTTTCGCCTCCGCGCCCTGGCCGCCTGCACCGTCGCCGCCATGGCCGTCGGGTTCCTCGTCGGGGGAACCGGTCCGGCGGCGGGCATGGTCGGTTGCGCCCTGATCGGCGGGTTCGTGGGCGATGCCAAACGTCGGGGGTGGGGGTTGGGCCGGGTGGTGGCCGGCTCATTCGTCCTCGGACCGGTCGTGGCCGGCGCCGCCGATGCCCTCCTCAGCCTGTTCGCCTCCGTTCGTCGCCTGTCACTGCAGCAGATCACCAACACCTGGAAAGGCGTGCACCACCTGATCCACGGCCTCGGTTCCACGCGAGTCGTCCGGGGGGTCCTGGCGCCGATCGACCGCACGGTCGACGTGTCCGGGTTCTGCCATGACGCCCTCGCCGGGCTGGACCGGTCGGTGAACCTGGGGGTGCGGGACTGGTGGGCGTCGATCCCCATCGTGTTGGTGGTGGCTGTCGTCGGCGGCTGCATCGCCGCCTGGCTCGTACTCGGGGCCGTCCTCGAACGCCTGGTGTGGATCCGGACCTTCGATGCCTTCGCCGTCGCCGGCGACGACCGTCCCGTCGCCCCCCTGCCCGTTGCCCTCGAAGGGGTCCACTACCGCTATGAGGGGGTGGACGGCGCCGCCCTCCGAGACATCAGCCTGACCATCGAGGCCGGCCGCTTCATCGGGGTCGTCGGCCCCAACGGGTCGGGCAAGTCGACCCTGGCGCGCATCCTCGCCGGTCGCTCCCCGACGTCGGGGACGGTCACCAGGCCGGGCGCTCCCGGCCTCGGCCGGCCGGGAGGCACGGCTATGATCCTGCAGCGGCCCGAGACGCAGGTCCTGGGTGTCCGGGTGGCCGACGATGTCGTGTGGGGCCTCCCCCCCGGCGCCGCCGTCGACGCGGCCGAGCTGTTGGGGACCGTTGGCTTGGCCGGGATGGAGGAACGGGACACTTCGACCCTCTCCGGCGGCGAGCTCCAGCGCCTGGCCGTGGCGTCCGCCCTGGCCCGCAGTCCCCGGCTCCTCCTCTCTGACGAGTCCACGGCGATGGTCGATGCCGAGGGGCGCCGGGCGCTCATCGACCTGTTGTCCGGCCTGCCTCGCCACCGCGGTGTCACCGTGGTGCACGTCACCCACCGCCCCGAGGAGGTGGCCGATGCCGATCAGATCATCACCCTCGAGGCCGGCCGGATGGTGACGGCGGAGTCGTCCCGCCCGTTCCCTGCCGTAGCGCGGGTGCCGGACGCCGGGTCGGAGGGGGAGACGGGAGGCCATTCCCCGGATCGGACCTCGTCGTCGGGGGCGTTGCTCGTCGTCGAGGGCGTGAGCCACACCTACGCTGTCCGGAGTCCGTGGGCCCAGACCGCCCTCCGCGACATCGAACTCACCGTCGGGGCGGGGGAAGGCCTGCTCGTGGTCGGGGGCAACGGATCGGGCAAGTCGACCCTGGCGTGGATCCTCGCCGGCCTGACCCGGCCCACCGCCGGGCGGGTCACCGTGGCCGGCCGGCCGGTGGGCGACCAGATCGGCACGGTGGCGCTGGCCTTCCAGCACTCCCGACTGCAGCTCCAACGCCCCACGGTCCGGGCCGACGTGCGAGCCGCCGGGGGCGTGACCGATGACGCTGCCGCCACCGCCCTCCGCTCCGTCGGCCTCGACCCCGATGAGTTCGCCGACCGGCGGATCGAGGAGCTGAGCGGCGGCGAGATGCGCCGGGTGGCTCTGGCCGGGCTCCTCGCCCGCCGGCCCCGCCTGCTCGTCCTCGACGAACCGCTCGCCGGCCTCGACACGTCATCCCGGGCCGAGCTCCAGGGCGTTCTCCGCCGCCTTCGCGCCGAGGAGCACCTGACCCTGATCGTGATCTCCCACGACCTGGAGGGGATGGGCGACGTCTGCGAGCGGGTGCTCTACCTCGACCACGGGCGCATCTCCGCCGACCGGGTGTTGGCCGGAGTGGCCCGGTGAGCGCCGAAGCGCCTCCCGGCGGGCGAACCCGACGTCGGTTGACAACCTCGGTGGTGTTCCTGCGAGAGGTCCCCACCGCCAGCCCCATCCACCGGCTGTGGGCCGGCACCAAGCTGCTTGCCGTCGCCGCCCTGAGCCTGACCCTCTCCTTCGCTCCGTCCTGGTCATCCGTGGCGGTAGTGCTGATCTTCGTGATGGCCGCCGGTGTCATCGCCCGCATCCCCCTCGGGGCTCTCCCTCGCTTCCCGCTGGTGTTCTGGGCCTTTCTCCTCGTCGGGGCGGCGCTGACGCTGCTGGCCGGCGGGGAGCCCATCGTGCACGTGGCCGGCATGGCCATCGGTCTGCGCGGCCTCGACCTCTACGCCCGGTTCACCGCCCTCAGCTTCCTGCTCCTCGGTGCGTCCATGATGATCGGCTGGACCACACCCGTGGGCGAGGTCGCCCCCGCCCTGGCCCGGCTGGGCGCGCCCCTGCGCCGGCTCCGGGTCCCGGTCGACGAATGGTCGATGGCCGTGGCCCTGTGCGTCCGCAGCCTCCCTCTCCTGATCGACGAGCTGCGAACCCTGGTAGCCGCCCGCCGCCTCCGTCCCCGCCTCGAAGCGGATGCCTCCACCACCGGATGGCAGGCCATCGACGAGCTGGTGGACCTTATGACGGCCGGCCTGGCCGTGGCCATGCGCCGGGCCCGGGAACTGGCCGAGGCCATCACCGCCAGGGGGGGGCTGAGCCTGGTGGCGTCCCGGCACCGGGGTCCGGGCCGGGCCGACCTGGTCGCCCTCCTCTCCACCGCCAGCGCCTGCCTGGCGGCCAGTGTGGTCTACGCCGTCACCTGAGCTGAGAGGCCGTCACCGGAGCGGGCTCGGTGTCCGCGGGCATGGCGAGCGGCGGCGTCGCCCATCGCCTCGGCCACCAACCGGTACGACCGCAGCCGGGCCTCGTGATCGTGGATGTTGGACGTGATCATCACCTCGTCGGCACCGGCGCGGCCGACCAGGGCCTCCAGGCCGGCCCTGACCTGTCCGGGGTCACCGACGATGTGCGATGCCGTATGGTCCTCTGCCATGACCCGTTCGGACGGCGTGTAGGAGTACCCGGCCGCCTCCTCCGGGCTCGGCAACGGACCGGGATGGCCGCTGCGCAGGCGCAGCATCGACAGCTTCATGGAGCCCTGCAGGTATCGGGCCTCACGCTCCGTGTCGGCGGCCACCACGGCCGCACCGACAACCGCGTAGGGCTCATCGAGGACATCAGAGGGCCGGAACCGTTCCCGGTACAGCGCCATGGCGGCTTCGGTGTTCTGCGGCATGAAATGGTGGGCGAAGGCGAACGGCAGGCCCAGCATGCCGGCCACCTGGGCGCTGTAGCCGCTGGAGCCGAGCAGCCAGATGGCGGGCATGAAGCCCCGGCCGGGCACGGCCGTGATCGCCCGGTACGGGTGATCGTCGGGGAAGGAACCACCGAAGAACATCAGCAGCTGGCCCAGCTGGTCGGGAAAGTCGTCGTCGGAGAGGGCGTTGACGCCCCGACGGAGAGCGGCGGCGGTGACCCGGTCGGTGCCCGGGGCCCGTCCCAGGCCCAGGTCGATCCGACCGGGGTGCAACGCCTCGAGCATGCCGAACTGTTCGGCCACGACCAGGGGCGGGTGGTTTCCGAGCATGACGCCACCGGATCCGATCCGCATCGTGGTGGTCACGTCTGCCAGGTGACCGATCAACACCGCCGGTGCGGAGCTGGCGATGCCCGGCATGTTGTGGTGTTCCGCCACCCAGTAGCGGTGGTAACCCCATTGCTCGGCCCGGCAGGCCAGGTCCAACGAGTTGGTCAGGGCCTGGCGAGCCGTCGATCCACTGGCGATCGGTGACAGGTCGAGAATCGACAACGGCAGGGCTAGGACATCAGGCACGGCAAGTACAACTCATCGGGGCGAAGCCGTGTTCCCGGGCGAAGCCGCCTGCCGGACCTGTCACCAGGGGGCGGCCTGGTAGCCGGGGCCGTCGCCGGCCAGCGGGATCTCCGGAGCGGGCGTCCGGTTCTCCCGCTGTCGGGCCACGGTGGGGGGACTGGGGGCCGGGGGTTCCCTCTCGGGGATCGGCGGGGCCCGCCGGAACGGCTCGATCTCCCACCAGGCCCTGAGGCCGACGCGCACCGGAGGGTTTGGACCCTGGAGCACGAGGGCGCTTCGGGGCGGTTGCTGGTGGACGGCGTCGACGGGGAGGCGCCGCTGCCGCTGCGTCGACCACGTCTCGGTTGGGCCGGAGCGCAGCGCCCACCACGGTGTCCTGCTCACCGACCGGGTCGGCACGTCGATCTCGCCGCCGAGGCGGGACATCAGTTCGAGGGTGGCCAGCTCCCCGATGCCGGGAAGGACCACCTTGGTACCGAACAGCGACACGAAGCCGTCGGCGGCCGGACCCCACCGTTCCCGGGCCTGGGACAGATCCTGGAGGCAGGCGACCGTGAGGACGCCCTGGCCCCCACCTTCGCTGACGAGCGACGGCAGGCCCGGGAGCGGAGCGATGTTGGCTGCTTCGTCGAGGACCAGCGTCAGGGGGGCGGCGGGGGGCTGATCACAGGGGGGCCGGTCGCGGGCGGCCTGGTAGGCGCCGGCCCGGGCGGCCTCGATGAACGCCACGGTGATGGGCGCGAGGAGATCCTGTTCTCGCGCTGGAGCGCACAGGTAGACGGTGTCGGCGCCCTGCGCCAGGTCCCGCGGGTCGAAGTTGGCCCCCTCGGCGGCGGCCAGGGCGGCCGTCGAGCGGTAGGCGGCCAGCACCCCGGCGGTGGTGGAGAGGATGCCGGACAGCTCCCGGTCGTGGGTGGCGCCGAGACCGGCCAGCACATCGGCGGCCGTGGCCGCGCCCCGGGCGGCGAGGAGATCGGCGGCGGTGTCGAGATCGTGGCGCAGCACCCACCCGGCCACATCGCCCATGGGGCGCCCGCCCAGGGCGGCGGCATGCAGCAGGGGAGCGAGCACCGCCTCGGCCCGCTCCAGCCAGTGGCCGGCGTCGCCGAGGCGAGGGCCGGGGC
>JALYVP010000288.1 GCA_030853185.1 Actinomycetota bacterium
CCATGCCGGCCACCGCCTGAGCCGTCGAGGTGGTCAACCGGGGCGGCGGGGGCGGCGTCAGGGCCGGCGCCGGCAGGTCCCGGACGGCTGAGGGTGGTGACGCGGTCCGCAGCAGGGCCGACCGGCGACCGGCCCAGCGCCACGCCGCCCACGCGGCCAGGTCGACCAGGGCCGGCTCGGGCCCCCACCCTCGGCGATGGGCCACCGGCCGGAGGGTCCTTCCCGGGGTCGGTGCAACATCGGTGGCCACCACCCAGGCCCCCACCCGGCGGCCGCCCAGAGCGACGCGCACCATGGTGCCCACACCGATCCGGCCCACCAGGTCGCCCGGGACCAGGTAGTCGAACTCCTTGTCGAGGGCGGCCACGTCGGTGACGACGCGCACGGCCGCTCCGGTCGTCTCAGAGCCGGGCGGTAGGGCCGTGGGACGGCGGGGCGGTCGCGCTAGAGCCCGACGGCGGAGGAGAAGTCCTTCAGGCGGTCGGTCTGCTCCCAGGTGAAGTCGGGGTCGGGCCGGCCGAAGTGCCCATAGGCGGCCGTCTTGCGGTAGATGGGCCGGCGCAGATCCAGGTCGCGGATGATGGCGGCCGGCCGGAGGTCGAAGACCTCCCGGACCGCAGCGCTGATCTTGTCCGGGTCGACCTGCTCGGTCCCGAACGTGTCAACCATGATCGACACCGGCTGGGCCACGCCGATGGCGTAGGCGACCTGGATCTCGCACCTCCCAGCGGCACCGGAGGCGACGACGTGCTTGGCCACCCATCGGGCCGCGTAGGCGGCGGAACGGTCGACCTTGGAGGGATCCTTGCCGGAGAAGGCGCCGCCCCCGTGGCGGGCGGCACCGCCGTACGTGTCGACGATGATCTTTCGCCCGGTCAGGCCGGCGTCGGCGTGAGGACCCCCCTGCTCGAACTTGCCGGTCGGGTTGGCCAGCACCTGGTAGTCGTCATCGGCGAACGCCTCCGGGACCAGGGGGGCGATCACATGGTCACGCAGGTCCGGCTTGAGCAGCGTCTCGAGGTCGACGCCGGGGTCGTGCTGGGTGGAGATGAGCACGGTGCGCAAGCGGGTCGGCCTGCCGTCCTCGTAGTCGAACGTGACCTGGGTCTTGCCGTCGGGTCGCAGATAGTTGAGGACCCCGCCTTTGCGTACGTCGGTGAGCCGCTCGGCCAGCCGGTGGGCCAGCCAGATGGGCATGGGCATGAGGTCAGGCGTCTCGTCGCAGGCGTAGCCGAACATCATCCCCTGGTCGCCGGCACCCTGGGCGTTGAGCAGGTCCTCGCCGCTGGTGCCCGAACGCACCTCGAGGGCGGTGTCCACGCCCTGGGCGATGTCGGGCGACTGGGTCCCGATGGAGACGCTGATGCCGCAGGTCCGGGCGTCGAAGCCCATTTCCGAGCTGTTGTAACCGATCGAGCCGACGACGTCGCGGACGATGGTCGGCACATCGAGCTTGGCGGTGGTGGTCACCTCGCCGGCGACGTGGATCAGGCCGGTGGTGAGCATCGTCTCGCATGCCACCCTCCCCGCCGGGTCGTCGGTCAGGACAGCGTCGAGGACCGAATCGGAGATCTGGTCCGCCATCTTGTCGGGATGACCCTCGGTCACCGATTCGGAGGTGAAGGTCCAGCGGGTCACATGCGCTCCTCGTGGTAGATGGCAGTCATGGGGTGCTTCAACGCTCTCCCCCGTCGTCCGGCCCCGCGGGGATAGGACGGTGGCGACGATAGGCGACCACGGCGTCGACCACCGAAGCGGCCACCTGCGCCTTGCCGGCCAGTCCCACGTCGTGGGCCCGGCCGTCGGCGTCGACGATCACGACTGCGTTGGTGTCGTGGGAGAAGCCCGTCCCGGGGGCTGCCACGTCGTTGGCCACGATGAGGTCGGCCCGTTTGGAGGTCAGCTTGGCGATGGCCAGATCGACCAGGGCCTGCCGACTGGCCGGGTTGCGGCCGGTCGGGTCGACGGTCTCGGCGGCGAAACCGACCAGCGTCTGGCCCGGCCGGCGGCTGGCGCCCAGCCCGGCAAGGATGTCCGCGGTGGGCTCGAGGACGACGTCGGGGAGCCCAGCCTCCTTCTTGAGCTTCCCGCCAACCACCGTGCGGGGCCGGAAGTCAGCGACGGCGGCGGCCATGACCACGATGTCGGTGGAGGGGGCGTGGGCGGAGACCACCGCTTCCATCTCCGTCGCTGTCTCCACCCTGATGGCCTCGATGCCGGCCGGTACCGGGCGGTCGGTGGTGGTTACCATCACGACGGTGGCACCTCGATGGGCCAGCTGCTCGGCCACCGCGTGGCCCTGCTTGCCCGACGACCGGTTGCCGATGTAGCGCACCGCGTCGATCGGTTCGCGGGTGCCTCCGGCGGTGACCAGGGCGCGCAGGCCGGCCAGGTCCGAGCCGGCGGCCAGGATCATCGAGGCGGCGGCGACGATGTCGTCCGGTTCGGCCAGCCGCCCCTTGCCCTGGTCACCCCCGGCCAGGCGCCCGGTCCCCGGTGCCACCACGTGCACGCCGCGACGGGCGAGGGTGGCCATGTTCTCGGTGACGGCGGGATGCTCCCACATCTCGGTGTGCATGGCCGGGCAGACCACGACCGGCGCCCGGGTGGCCAGGAGGGTGGCGGTCAACAGATCCGACGAGATCCCCGCGGCATAGGCACCAAGCAGCCGGGCAGTGGCCGGCACGACGATGATCAGGTCCGCTCGTTGGCCGAGGCGGGTATGGGGAATGGGCGACGACCCGTCCCACAACGAGGTCTCGGTTCGCTCGGACCCAAGCGCCGAGAAGGTCAGCTCACCTACGAAGTGCGTCGCACCGCGCGTCAACACCGGGCTGACGTGGGCACCGGCATCGATCAGGCGCCGGCACACCTCGACGGCCTTGTACGCGGCGATGCCGCCACAGACCCCGAGCACGATCCGCCGCCCGGACAGGGGCGGCGTAGGCTGGGCTATTCGGCTGCCTCGGGCTCCCCGGCGAGCTCCTCGTCGGTCGGCCGGTGATAGGTGATCTTGGCCGCCGAGATCTCCTCCAGGGAGATCGAGAGGGGTTTGCGGGACACCGACGTGACCTGGGGGGGCACGATCGTGCCCAGGCCCTCACCGAGCTGGTTGAAGTAGGAGTTGATCTGTCTGCCCCGCATGGCCGCCAAGGTGACCAGGGTGAACTTTGAGTCCACCCGATCGAGCAGGCTCTCCAGCGGTGGGTCCATCATCGTGGGGCGGCGTTCGACCATCGGGGGGAATCTCTCTTCCTCAGTGCCAGGCGGGCAGGTTCCGCTCAGGCGGAACGGTGTTGTTGCACTATACCGGCCAGCTCCGTCGCGGCCCGGTCCACCTTGTCGTTGACCACCACGTGGTCCGCCAACCTCCGCCCGTCCCGCTCCTCGTCGATGCCCAGGTGGACTCGGGCCTCCACGCTGTCGGGGGCATCGCCCCTGCCCTCCAACCGGGCCCGTTGCACCTCCACGGACGGGGCCACGATCAGGATGATCACGGCTTCGGGGTAACGCTCACGGATCTGGTGGGCCCCGTCGAGCTCGATCTCCAACAGGACGTCGCGCCCCGGCGGCGGGTCCGGTGTGGGCGTCCCGTAGAGGCGGCCGTTGCCGGGGAAGGTCGTCCACTCCACGAACCCGCCGGCGGCGACGCGGTCCATGAACGCCTCCCGGTCGACGAACACGTAGTCGTCCGCTCCCTCCCCCGGGCGGCGGGGACGGGTGGTCCACGAGCGGGACAGCCACAACCGCTTGTCGGTGTCGACCAGCCGTTGCACCACGGTGCCCTTGCCCACCCCGCCAGGCCCGGAGACGACGAAGATCAGGTGCGGAGGCAACGACGGGGGCGTGACCTGCGGCTCGGGCCCGCCGGGCTCAGGCCAGCTTCTCGAACAGCTTCTTGCGCTGCTGGTCGCCCAGCCCCTGCACCCGGCGGCTCTCGGAGATGCCGACCTCTTCCATCAGGCGGCGGGCCTTGACCTTGCCGAGGCCGGGGAGGGACTCCAACACCGACAAAACCTTCATCTTGCCGACGATCTCGTCGTGGTCGCCCTGCTCCAGCAGCTCGGCGAGGGTCAACGACCCCATCTTGAGCTTCTCCTTCAGCTCTGCTCGCACTCGTCGGGCGACGGCGGCCTTCTCCAGTGCGGCTTGTCGCTGATCCGGGGTCAAAGCTGGGGGCAACGGCATGAGCAGGGACCCTAGCGCGAGGCGACCCAGCGAGGGCCGCCGGAGCCGGGCGTCCCCGCCGGCCTAGGAAAGGGAGTCGACGAGTTGCTGCGCCGCCCGCCGGCGGTCGGCGGCGGCGGTCACCGCCCGACCGATGACGAGCAGGTCGGCGCCGGCAGCCAG
>JALYVP010000050.1 GCA_030853185.1 Actinomycetota bacterium
CCGCTGGCGTGCATCGGTGGTCCCGGTAAGAACCGAGCTTCTGCTCATGAGGCTGCGGCCGGGGGCGAAGCCATGCGCGCCATCTCGGCGATCGCCGAGATTCCTGCCGAGAGGGCCAAGGGCACATGCAACGATTCGTCACGAAGGACGAAAGCTTTGGGGTCCTGCTGCTTGGGCCGGAGCTGCTCCGGTCCATACAACTCTGTATCCATGCAGGTCAACGTACGATTCGACTGTTTCCCGTGGATTTCGTCCCAGTGACCGCCGCATTACAGCAAGCGGGGTGTTGCCGAGGCGTGATGGCCTGCGCATGTTGCGACCTGGTTACGATCCCGACTGAGCGCAGGCCGCGGATTCCCACTTGCCTACTCTCGCCGGTGATGCCGTCGCTTGGTGCCAGCCCTCGCAACGCCTGGCAGGTCGATGCCCGGCGATGTGACCTGCGCCGCCATCGAGGGGCGGCCGGGATCGCCGTGCCGGCCGCGCCCCAGAGCGTCGTCTGCGACCCGAGCCGCACCGGCATCGTGGTCATCGACATCCAGAACGACTTCTGCCACCCGTCCGGCTGGTTGGCCTCGATCGGCGTCGACGTCACCCCCACGGCGGCGCCGATCGCGGTGCTGGTCGACCTGCTCCCGGATCTGCGCGCCGCAGGGATGCCGGTCGTGTGGCTCAACTGGGGGAATCGCCCCGACCGGGCCAACCTTCCGCCCGGAGTCCTCCACGTCTACGACCCCGACGGTTCGAGCACCGGCATCGGCGACCCCCTCCCCGGAGCCGGACCCGTCCTGCAGGCCGGCAGCTGGGGAGCGGCGGTCGTCGACACCCTGGTTCCGGCCGAGAACGATGTGGCCATCGACAAGTTCCGGATGAGCGGCTTCTGGGACACCCCCCTCGACAGCGTCCTGCGAAACCTGGACCTGACCACGCTGCTGTTCGCCGGGGTCAATGTCGACCAATGTGTGCTGGCCACGCTCATCGACGCCGCCTGCGCCGGGTATGACTGCATCCTCGTCGCCGACGCCTGCGCCACCACCTCCCCTCCCTTCTGCTCGGAGGCGACGCTCTACAACGTCAAGCAATGCTTCGGGTTCGTAACCGACTCTGCCGCCCTGCGGGCCGGGCTCCAACGGTGACTGGCGTCACCCTCCCGTACCGGCTGCTGCCAGCCGGTGTCCCGTCCGCCCACCGCATCAGCGCCGGGGACACGGTGCGCCTGGCCGTCCTGGCCGGACCGGGCGACGGCATCGACCACAGCGTCGTGTTCGAGGTGTGGGATCCCCGTGGGGCTCAGCCGCTCAACAGCCACCCGGCGGCCACCGAGACCTTCTTGTTCCTGCGGGGGAGCGGGCAGGCGGAGAGCGACGGGGCCGTCACCGCGGTGCGGGCCGGCCAGCTGCTGGTGCTCCCGGCGGGCAGCAGGCACCGCATCGTCAACACCGGGCCCGGCCGGCTCTACGCCATCACCACCATGCTCCCCGACCAGGGGTTCGCCGATCTGATCCGGAGGGGCCCGCCCGCCCCCCTCGACAAGGCGGACCTCGACGTGCTGGCCGGGGTTCGGTAACGGAGCGTTCGCGCTGGCGACCAAATCCCGCAACACCGACCCCGTAGCCTCACAAGCCGTGAGGAGCGCACACTTCGCCGAGCTGTGCGGCCCCGATGTGGGTGCGGCCGGCCCCGGTCTGGTCGCCATCCAGCCCATCGGCGCCGTCGAGCACCACGGTCCCCACCTGCCGCTGATCACCGACGCCCTCATCGCCGAACGAGTCGGGGAGGGGATCGTCGACACCTACGGGGACCTACCGCTGACCCTGCTGCCGGTCCTGTTCTATGCCCTCTCCAGCGAGCACGTGTGGGCCCCTGGGACCGTCAGCTTGTCCCCCACCACCCTGCTGGCCGTGCTCGACGACATAGGGGCGTCACTGGCACGGGCCGGGGTCGAGCGCCTCCTGTTCCTCAACGGGCACGGTGGCAACAGCGCCTTGCTGCGCGTCGCCTGCCGGGAGCTGCGGGTGCGCCACGGGCTCCTGACCTTCCTTGCCCACCCGCACCTACCAGTCGACCAGGGCGGTGAGCCAGCTACCGACGCCGAGGAGGGCTTCGCCATCCATGGCAGCGCGGATGAGACGTCGATGGTGTTGCACCTACGGCCTGATCTGGTAGACCTCGACAGGGCGGAGCGGTCCATCCCCCGCTATCTTCTCGAGTACCGCCACGTCGGGTTCGGGGCCGAGGTCAGCTTCGGTTGGACCTCGGCAGATGTGATGGGCAGCGGAGTCATCGGCGACCCAACCCTGGCGTCGCCCGAGCGGGGCAAGGAGCTCTTCGAGCGATGCATCGAACGCTTCGGCCCGATCATGGCCGAGGTCAGCCGCTTCTCGTTCCCGCCGCGCTGAACACGTCCTCGACCGCTCGAGCGGTGGCCAGAAGATCTCGATCTGCGCCTGGGACACCCACCAGCTGGGCACCAATCGGCAGTCCGCTGCGGGTACCGGTGCCGGCGACGACGGTGACGGAGGGAAGGTGGGGGCCGGAGGTGAGGAGGCTCCAGGCGGCCAGGGTCGGTCCCGGGTACATGACGCCGTCGATGTCGAGGGCTCGGGCGGCGAAGGTGGCGTGGTCGTCGAGGGCTTGAGCAGCTACCGCCACCGCCGGGCAGACGAGGGCGTCGAAGCCCGCCAAGGTCTCAACCCATCGGGCCGTGGCAACCAGGCGCGCCTCCTGGTCGGCCAGGTGGGAGCGGAGGGCCACGGTCACCCCCGGCCACGAGTCCGCGGCGCGAGCATGGTCCCATTCGGCCGTGCTGAGCCCGTGGGCGATCTCTGCGTCCACCAGCCGCCACGCCAGGGTCAGGCTGTCATCGCTGTCAGCAGGGGAGCGCAGGTCGTCGATGCAAGCCCCGGCCCCCTCCAGCGCGACGCGGGCGCCGCTGAGGACAGCGGCGGTCTCGGTGTCGATGGGAGCCCCTGGCGCCTCGCACCAGAACGCCAGGCGCATCCCCTCCACCATCCGGGCGGGTCCCGCCTCGACACCGGTGAGGGCCAGGAACGCCAACTGCAGGTCAGCGGTCGAGCGGGCCATGGGCCCGACCACCGAGGTCACCGGCTCGAGCAAGCCGTCAAGGGGCCAGGGCAGGTGCCCGAGCTTGGAGATCCGCCCGTTCGACGGACGGAGGCCGGCCACACCGCACCAGGCGGCGGGGATACGGATGGATCCGGACAGGTCGCTGCCCAACTCCAGGGCGGCCATGCCGGCCGCCAGGGCTGCTGCCGAGCCTCCCGATGAGCCGCCACAGGACCGGGTGACATCCAAAGGGTTGAGCGTCGGTCCGAACAGCGGGTTGGAGCAGTGGAGGTCGGCCAGCTGTGCCGGGACGTTGGTCTTGCCGACGATGACCGCCCCAGCATCTCGGAGGAGGCGCACCGCGGGGGCGTCCACCCGGGCGATCTGTCGCGCCCTCTCGGGCATCCCGACCGTCGTGGCCAGGCCGGCGACCGCGAACGCCTCCTTCACGGTGATCGGCACTCCGGCCAGAGGGCCATGCGGGCCATCGGTATCGATCCGCCGGGCGACGGTCCGGGCCCCACCCTCGTCGAGGGCCACCACCGCGTTGATCTGGGGGTTGCGCTCGGCGATGCGATCCAGATGATCGTCGAGGACCTCGGTGGCCGACACCTGCCGGGTCGCGATCAGCCCGGCCAGCTCGCCGGCCGCCCGGCCGGCCAGGCCGGTCACCCGCCGGCCACGCGGGCGATCACCACACCGCTTCCAGCCACGCCTTGGGAACCTGGAAGTGCACCCCCTTGACGTCGTCGACCACCTGCGAGATCGACAGGTCGGCGGCCGCGCTGAGCCAGGCGTACGCTGTGGCTCGATCGACGCCGGTGCGCTCGGTGACCAGCGCTATCGCTGCCCTGGTGGCGATCCGGACTGCTTCGTTCAGGTCTCGGTGCAAGCCCAGCAACACCCAGGCGTCGTCGGTCTCGCCAAATGGGAGGTCCCATGACGGGCACGCCGACTTGGCCAGCTCCAGGCGCAGCACCGCTCGGAGGGGCCCCTCGAGAGCAGTCAGCGCCACCTCGCCGTCGCCCTGAGCGAAGTGCGGGTCGCCGATCTGGACCAGCGCCCCCGGGCAGCGGACGGGTAGGTGGAGCCGGCTGCCGACGCCGAGCAGGCGGACATCGAGGTTGCCACCGTGGGGGCCGGGGGGCACGGAGTGAGCGTCGGCGTCGGCCGGGCCGACCGCCACCAGTCCGAGGAACGGGCGCAGCGGTAGGGCCAAACCCCGCCCTCGCCGGGACCGCCCGGTTGGCATCCCCGGCGACCCGCCGCCGGACGCGGCCTGACCCGACCCGTCCACCCGGCCACCGTCGATGATGGCGAAGCGGCCGGCGCTGGAGCCGTGCACCGTGGCGAAACGGCTCACCACTGCGGGACAGGAGCCGTCGGCTCCCCGGGCCGGCAGCTCGTCAGGCAGGCAACCCTTGGCGTGCCGGTTGCTGATGACGCCGTAGGGGACGCGTAGGCTCAGTTCGAGCACCTCGACGATGACGACATCCCCGGGTTCGGCTCCCTCCACGGCGATCGGTCCCGTGATGACGTGGGGCCCGTCGACCGCCGGGTCGTTGGCGAGGTCCGAGGCGGCGACGGCGATCGTGTCGTCCAGCACCTGCTCGGGGGGGACACCGTGACCGGCGAAGTAGGCGACCGGGTCGCGGCCCTGGTCGGCCAGGATGCCCTCATGGCTGACCGTGTCCACCGTGACAACGGTTCCCGACGTCACGCTGAGCACGGGTTCGCTGCCCGCCCCGGCCACCCATCCCCATCGGACGGTGTCGGGACCGGCAGGTAGGTAGGTCTCGGTCACCGGCCCGGTCCCTGAGTGCAGCGGGGTCGTCACGGCCGACCTCCGAGGTACCGGGCCAGGGCGGCTCCCAGAGCGTCCGGGGCGTCGACCGGAACGACATGGCCGGCATCGGGCAGGTCCAGGCGCTCGGCGCGGGCCAGCTGGGCGGCCATCTCGTCGCAGATCTCGGCCCGAACCCACGATTGTCCGGCCCGGATCACCAACGTCGGGGCCTTCACCTGGCCCAGGGCCGGCCACCAGTCCTCGGAGCGGAATGGCCAGAGCGAGAAGAACACAGGGTCGTGTCGGGGAAATCGGCTGCCACCGGGCCCCTGTACCGTGGCTACCGCCCCCAGCAGGCCGACCAGCTCGCTGGGAGCATGAGGGTTGGTGCTCCTCCACCAATCGCCGGCGGCGACGACGTCGGAAAAGCGCCGTGGCCGGCGGGGCACGTCGGCCGCGCCCGAGGCTGACGAAGGCTCGATGTCGACCAGGACCAGGCGACCCACCAGCTCGGGACGTTCGGAGGCCACCGCCAGCGCGATCAGCGCCCCCCACGACGAGCCAACCAGGTCGACGGGGCCGCCGACCAGATCGTCGATGACCGCCACCACGTCAGCGGCGTGGGCGGTCGTGCCGTAGGCGTCAGGTGGCGCCCAGCTGCTCTCACCGTGGCCCCGGAGATCGCCGGCCAGCACTCGATGGGAGGCCGTCAGGTGGCGGGCCACGTGGTGCCACACCCAGCTGCAACTGGTGACGCCGTGCAGGCACAGCACCGGGCGACCCCCGCCGCCCCAATCCAGCTGGTGCAGGTCCACCCCGCCAGCACGGACCCACCGGGACCGTACGGCGTCGGTGGTGATGATGACGGGCACCGTGCAACGATCGCACCCTCGGCGGCGGCCGGGGCAGGACGCCAGGGGAGTTCACAGCCTGGAAATGCGATCGCCGGGCCGGCGAAACACTCCATGACGAGACTCGAAGTGGTGCAGACGGATCTTCATTTCTACGGCACCGTGCCCATGTCCAACGCCGGGGTCGGGCCACCGGCGCCGACCGACCGGCGCTTCACCAACAACGACGTCGTCGCCTGCTACGAGAACCTGTGTCACTGGGCCCGCACTGCGGACGGGCTCGGCTTCGACACCTTCTGGCTCACCGAGCACCACTTCCAACACGAGGGCTACGAGGTCACCCCCAACCTCGTCCTCTTCGGTGTCCACCTGGCCGGCATCACATCCCGATTGCGATTCGGCCAGATGTTCAACGTCGTTCCCCAGTGGCACCCCCTGCGCCTGGCCGAGGACTTTGCCATGGCCGACATCCTCACCGGCGGCCGCTCGGTGTTCGGCGTCGGGCGCGGGACCGTACCCCGCGAGGCCGAGACCCTCGGTGCTCACGTGGCCAGTGGCGACAACGCCATGAGCAGAGAGGCCGACCGTCGCAACCGGGAGATGTTCGAGGAGGGCATGGAGGTCATCAAGGCTGCGTGGGGTCAGGAGTCGTTCAGCCACTCGGGCAAGCACTTCACCTTCCCGCCCCCCGGCATCCCCGACCGGGGAGCGACCGTCACCCAGCTCAGTCTCGTTCCCCGTCCCCTCCGGAGCCCGGTCGACATCTACCAGCCGGTCACCTCACCGGCCACGCTCACCTACGCGGCCCAGGCCGGTCACATCGGGGTGTTCGCCCTCGGCTCGCCGCGGTTCACCAAGGCCAACTGGGACCGCTTCGGTCAGGCGGCGGCTGACGGTGGTCGGTTCCTTGGCCCCGGTGAAGGTCGCTGCCTCCAGCTCATCGTCCACGTCGGGGCCACCACCGACGACGCCATCCGCACCGCCCGCGCCGGCCACGACGAGCATGTCAAGTTCCTCTCCCAGTACGGTCGCTTCCGCAATCTGGTGGACGGGGCCGCCTTCAACTTCGCCCCCACCGTGGAGGAGTCCCGGTCGACAGGGGGAATGGCCATCGGATCCGTCGAGGAGGTGGCGGACAGCCTCGGTCGGTGGCGGGACCTGCTCGACCTCGGTCATCTGGTGGTGTTCCCCGAGTTGCCTGGCCTCACCCGTGACCAGGTCGACGAGCAGCAGCATCTGCTGGCCGAGGAGGTTCTCCCGAGAATCGGGGTGAACCTGGCTGCATGACCCGAACGCTGCTGGCCGGAGGCGTCGATGCCTCCGGGGACGCCGTGGACGTGCTCGTCGACGACGGCGGTGGCGGCTCGGTCCTGGCCTGGGGACCGCCCGGACCAGAAGGATTCGGTGCTGACGCTCGGGTCGACTGCAGAGGTTCGGTCGTCCTGCCCGCCCCGGCCGAACCCCACGCTCACCTGGACAAGGCCCTTTCTGGTCGGGCCGCCCCCAACCCGGGCGGTGACCTGTTGGGCGCGGTCGAGGCTTGGGGCCAGTACCGGGCCACGCTCACCCGGGACGATCTGGTGTCCCGGGCAACGGCCGCCCTCGAGTCCCTGGTGGCCTGTGGGGCGACGGCAATCCGTACCCACGTCGACGTTGCCCCCACCGGGGGGCTGGCGTCGGCATCCGCCCTGATCGAGGTACGCGACGAAGCCCACCGGCGGGGGGTGGCCCACGTCGAGCTGGCGGCGTTGATCCGCAGCCCCCTCGCCGGCGACGGCGACGCTGCTCGTGCCCACCGACAGCTGCTCGACCAGGCCCTCGATCTCGGGGTCGACGTGGTTGGCGGCTGCCCCAACCTCGATCCCGACCCCGACCACTGCTCGACCGTCATCGTCGAGCGAGCGGCCCGTCGGGGCTTGCGGGCGGACGTCCATTGCGACGAGACCCTCAACCCCGAGGCCCGCCAGCTGGCCCGTCTGGCCGCCCTCTCCGAGGCCTACGGCATCGGGGGGCGGGTGGTGGCCAGCCACTGTGTGAGCCTCGGCGGGCAGGAGCCGGCGGAGCAACAGGCGGTGGCGCGCGCGGCGGCCTCGGCCGGGGTGGCGGTCATCACCCTGCCCCAGACCAACCTGTACCTGCAGGCCCGGGGCGTGCGCACGTCTTCCCCCCGGGGCCTGACCGCCCTCGCCGCTCTCCTCGAAGAGGACGTCACCGTTGCTGCTGGCGGCGACAACGCACGCGATCCGTTCTGCGCCATGGGGCGCCTCGACCCCGTCGAGACGGCGTCACTCCTGGTGATGGCCGGTCACCTGAGCCCCGAGGATGCGTGGATCCGCTGCTGCGGCGCCTCCCGCACGATCATGGGCCTGCCCGCCCCCGCTGGGGTCACGGTGGCTGCGGGGGGGCCGGCGGAGCTCCTGGTCATCGCCGGGAGGGACCTGAGCGACGCCATGGCCGCCGGCAGCCAGCAGCGCACCGTCATCCACCGGGGCCGGGTGGTAGCCACGACCCGGGTGCGGCGCCGGCTGCACGACCGGGCCGAGGCGTCGGCCGGTTGAGCCGGCCGCACGCCCGGTCAGGGTCTCGGGGTCGGGCCAGGTTTGACCGTAGCGTCTCCGCACGGAAACCGTCCCGCAACATCTGGGTCCCAACATCGACACATGGACCTTTCCGAGGCGGTGTGGAGGCGATTCTGGTACCCGGTGGGCTTCGCCGAGGATCTGGCCGCCGGCCCCGTCGCCCGGACCGTTCTCGGCCAACGCCTGGTCCTGTGGGACGCGGGCAACGGCAGAGCGGGCGCGGCGCTCGACCGCTGCCCCCATCGCGACGGTCCGCTGTCGCAGGGGTGGACCTGTGAAGGCCGCATCGTCTGCCCTTATCACGGGTGGGAATACAGCGCCGGCGGGCGGGTGGCACGGGTCCCTCAGCTCCCCGACCTCGCTCGCTTCCCGAAGCACTTCGTGCTGCAGTCCGTCCGGGTCGAAGCCCGCGACGGCGTGGTCTGGGTGTGCCTGGGCGAGCCGCTGGGCCCTCCGCCGGCCGTGCCCGGCCCCGGCCCCGGTCAGCGCTTCATCCGAGAGTTCGACGAGGAGTGGGCCTCCGCCCCCGCCCGGCTGATGGAGAACAGCTTCGATCCGGCCCACACGGTGTTCGTGCACCGGGCCACCTTCGGCGATACCACTCGACCTGATGTTGACGTGCCAACCGTGGACCGCACGCCCTACGGGATGGTCATCCGCTCCGATGTCTCGGTGGCCAACCCGGTTCTGGCCCAGGTGATCACCGGCGACGATTCGGCCAGCACCGTTCGCCACACCGAGACCGAGTTCCACGCCCCATTCCTGCGGGTGATGCGCTCGGCCTACCCGAGCGGGGCACGTCACCAGATCGTCACGGCGGCTACGCCGGTCGACGACAGCCATCTGCGTCTCGTGCAGTGGGCGGTGCGCAACGACACCGAGGCCCAGGCCCCGGCCGCCCAGGTCGTGGCCTTCGACCGTCGCGTGACCTGGGAGGACCAAGAGCTGCTGGAAGGGATCGCCGCCCCCTACTCCGAGCAGATGGACGCCAACGTACACATCAAGGTGGACCGACCCACCATTGAGATCCGCCGGATCTACACCGAGATCGCCAACGGCACCTGGGCCGGTCTGCAGCCCTCGCCCAGGCCCGGCCCCCCAGGGGAAGCCTCCGGAGATCATCTGCCCCGACCGGTCCTGGTTCCCTGAGCGATGACTTGTAGGAGCGGTTCGCAGCCTCGGCGCCGCCACTCACCGGCGGCGGCTCCGCAACACCACGGAGGCCGCGTTTCGCCCGCTGGCCCCCCACACTCCTGCGCCCGGGTAGGTTCCGGCCCCGGACAGGAACAAGCCCCGTATCGGAGTCTCGTATCGGGTCAGCTCCGGTGAGCGACCGACGAGGGCGGCCAGCGGGCCTCCGGCGAAGGACGGGGCATGGCCCTCGGTCAGGCCGAACTGGCCCTCGTAGTCCGGCGGAGCCATCACCCGCCACGCTCTGACCCCGGTCAGGAAAGCATCGTCGACGTGGCGGCTGTAAACCCTCAACCACCGCGCCGGTTCCGCCGTCCCGGACCAGCCACCGGCCAGGCGGTAGGGAGTGAACAGGACCTCGAGGCTGAACACGTCACCGCCCGCAGCGGGGGTCACGCCGGGGTCGGGGACCGACGGCAGGTTGGCCAGCAGGACCGGCTGATCGGCGATCCTCCCCGCCGAGGCGGCCTCATGGGCGCGGGCGATGCCAACCGTGGTCGGGGTGATGACGGCGGTAGGCGCGAGCGGCTCGTCGATGCCCAGCCGTCGGCACATGGCCGCGTCGACGCCCTCGTAGGTGGGGCGATGATCGACCACGGCATCGATCTTGGCCTCGTAACCCGGGGCCGGGGGGCGTGCCCGCCACCGGCCCACAAGGGCCTCGGCGCCGGCGGGGGGCCCGGCCAACCATCGGAGCAGAGTGGTGCGCGGGTCAACGGTGCTGATCACCACGGGCGCATCCACCTCGTCGCCGCCGGCCAGGGCCACCCCTCGAACCCGGTCCCGGTCACAGAGGATCTGCTCGACGGCCTCCCCAGTGCGGACGGTGCCGCCGTGGGCGGCGACGCAGCGGGCCAAGGCCAGGGGCAGGGCGCCGCTGCCGCCCACCGGGCGACCGACCGGGACGAGGTGGCGGATGGCCGGGCCGAGGGCACCCAAGCCCGTGCCGGCCGCCAGGGGGTGAGCACCCCCTACGGCGGGTCCGGCGGCGATCACCGGGGCCACCAGGGCCTCGGCCGAGAACCAGCGGCGGAGCACCGCAAGTGCGCTCTGCCGGCTCCATGCCAGCAGGCGGGGGCCGGCGCCACCACCGCGGCGGGCGATCCGCGAGGCAACGGTGCCGAGCGTCGGCGGAGCAGACGCCAGGTCCACCAACAGGCGAGCGACGGGAAGGGCAGCCTCGACGAAGCGGCGGTAGCCGTCGACCTGATCGGGATGGGTCAGGCGGAGCGAGTCGAGGGTTCGGTCGACGCTGTGGAACGCGAACCACGGCGCTGAGCCGTCGGTGGTGATCGACAGCAGGGCCGGGTCGAGGTCCACATAGCGGAGACCGTAGGCGCCGAGGTCGAGCTCCTCGATGATCCCCGACGCCCGAACCATGCTGTGATCGCAGTTGCAGATGTTGACCGCCGCGCCCAGAGCGTCCACCGTCGAAGCGCAGCCGCCGACCGTGGAGCGGGCCTCAACGACCGTGACGGCCAGGCCGGCTCGGGCCAGGAAGGCGGCGCAAGTCAGGCCGTTGTGCCCGGCCCCGATGACCAGGGCGTCAGGGGCCGACACCGACGCTGGGATCGATGAATCGATTGGTGGCGATGTCCGCGCCGGCGACCGACGGGTTCATCGTGGTCAAACCCTGGCTGGTGTCAACGGGCAGGAGCTCGCTGATGATCTTTTCCACCTGGGTCATGTCGAACCCACCCACGCTGGAGGTCCCGGACGTGTCCGCGACCAGCTTGTCGGAGAGCATCGTCTTGGTGGCGGCGTTGTTCAGGTCCACGGGCGTGTGCCAGAAGGCCACCGAGTAGGTGGGGTTGAGCTGGTTGAGCAAGCCGTTGACCTCGCCTGGGGCCGCCACGTAGTCGGCCAGGGAGTGCTGCATCAGCGGGACCAGTTTCTGCAGGCACCCGCTGAGCGCAGCCAGCTTGTTGGACGCCACCGAGACCGCCGACTGGGCGAACGGCAGGCCCAGGTCGGCCAGATAGACGTAGCCGACCTTCTTGTCCCACGTCGGAGTCTCATGCTCGAGCTTGAAAACCTCATTGGTGGAGAAGCCCTGGTTGAGCAGGGATCCACCGCTGCCGACGAACTTCTCCAGGTCCCCGGCATAGCCGCCGATGAACGCATCAGAGGGGATTCCCTGGGAGATCAACCAGTGGACGAAGCTGAACGTCGTGGACTCGACGTAGATCTTGGCTCCCTTCGCCACCGCCGCCTTCATGCTGGGGAGATCGCTGATCTGGTACTTCGTAGGGTCGAACATGATCACCTGAGGGCTCTTGGCGTACTCGCCGAACACCGCCGTGGTCGGGTACTGCTTGGAGTACTGGATGGCGTCGTCGGACGACACGAAGGCGAGCGTCGGGGTGACGCCCTTGACCAGGTTGCCCGTATACAACGACGACGGTTGGCTGGCCCCACTTCCCAGCCCTGGGCCACCGGCGAGGATCCGCAGATCGATCCCGGTCGCGCCGAGTGGGCCTTCGTAGGAGAACTGCGCCCTCTTCCCGCCGGCGCCGATCATCTGGTAGAGAAAGCCGTGGTCGGCCTCGGGAACCCAGTCAGCCTGGACGACCACAGGATTGGGACACACCCCAGCCAGAGGAGTGGTGTAGTGGGATCGGGCGAACGCCCCCGCGCTTCCCGTCGAGCCGGCCGTGGTGGGCGATGACGTCGTCTTGGTACCCGATGAACCACACGACGCGGCGATCACCGCCGCCCCGATCAACGTGGCAGCGAGGGCATGACGTTGCACGGAAGGCCTCCTTGTGCTCGACGGGGCAGCACGGCGGGCCTGATCACGACCGGGCATCCGCCGACTCGTGCCAGGAGCGGGTGAGCCGGTTGCCGACCCAGCCGAAGAACACGAAGATGGCGATGCCCAGCAGCGAGGAGAAGATGATCGCCGTGTACAGCTGGGGGTATTGCAAGTTGGTCTGGTAGGCGTTGATCCGCTGCCCCAGACCCGGTGATCCCTGCTGGAAGAACAGCTCGCCCACGATGGCGCCGATCACCGACAGGCCCGACGAGATGCGCAGGCCGGCCACCAGCGACGGCACCGAGTTGGGGAGGCACAGCTTTCGCAGCTGCGTGCCCCAGCTCGCCCCGTTGAGCCTGAACAGGTCGAGCAGGCCCCGGTCCACCGACTTCATCCCCAGCAGCAGGGTGGTCGGGATGGGGAAGAAGGCGATGATGATGACGATGATGCTCTTGGCCCAGAAGCTGTAGCCGAAGGCCACGGTGAGCAGAGGAGCGACGGCGAGGACTGGTACCGCCTGCAGGGCGACCAGATAGGGGTAGGAGGCCCGCTCGACCCAGAGGAAGCGAAACATGGCCAGGCCCACCACCAGGCCCATGACGATGGCGGCGGCCAGCCCGAAGAGGGCCAGACGGGTTGTGAGCCACAGGCTGGCGCCGATCTGACCCATGGTGTGAGCGTCGAGGATGCCTGAGGTGAGCACCTTGCCCGGAGTCGGCAGCAGAAACGACCGGGTGGGGCTGATCAGTTGGGTGGCGACAAGCTCCCAGATGCCGACGACCACGACCAGGGTCAGGATCGCCGGCAGGATCCGCCTCGTCGGCGTCCGCCACCAGACGCCGGTGGTGAGCGCCGGCGGGGGGAGCGATGCGGTCTGCTCACCGGCGC
Source organism: Actinomycetota bacterium (assembly GCA_030853185.1). Taxonomy (GTDB): domain Bacteria; phylum Actinomycetota; class Acidimicrobiia; order Acidimicrobiales; family Palsa-688; genus JALZAH01. Next base: position 13,117 of record JALYVP010000050.1, read on the forward strand.
TGGTCGGCGAGGACAGGGTGCTGGTCATGGGTGCGTCTGACGCAACGCGATCGACACCTCGCCGGCCACGGCAGCCATCTTGGGGTCGAAGCGCAGCTCCTGAGAGCGGGGATAGGCGAAAGGGATGGCGATGTCGGCAACGATGCGGCCGGGCCGGTCGGACATGACCAGGACCCGGCTGGACATGAACACCGCCTCGTAGATCGAATGGGTGACGAACAGTCCAGCGAAGCCAGCGACCTCGAAGAGGCGGAGCAGCTCGTCGTTGAGGCGCTCGCGGGTGATCTCGTCGAGAGCGCCGAACGGTTCGTCGAAGAGGAAGACCTCCGGGTCGAGGGTGAGCGACCGGGCCAGTGACGTGCGCATCCGCATGCCGCCCGAGAGCCGCTTGGGGTGATATTGCTCGAAGCCGGTGAGACCGACGGCGCCGATGGCCCGCATGGCGCGGTCCCGCCGTTCGTCGCCAGCCACGCGGTGGAGCTCCATGAGCAGCTCGACGTTGCCGAGCACGGTCCGCCACGGCAGCAGTGTCGGATCTTGGAAGACGTAGCCGAGCCGTTCAGTGGCCACGCGGACCTCTCCCCCGCTGGCAGGAACCAGGCCTGAGGCGATCCGCAGCAGCGTGGACTTCCCACAGCCGGAGGGGCCGACAACGCTCGTGATCTGACCGGGGGCCACGTCGAAGCTGACGTCGTCGAGAGCGGCTGTTCCGTCAGGGTAGGTCATCGACACCCGGTCGAAGCTGAGCGCCGACGTGTTCGGCGCAGCGGCATCGGATTCGGGCCGGGCGACCATCGTCATAGAAGTCCTCCGGTCGGGTGTGGACGTGCGATGTACTCTAGGAAGGGTGCTTTTCGCCAATGAGTCCGGCACGTGACGGCCGCATTACGAGCACGGGTGGTCATCTACGGCTCAGGGAGGAGGCCGTGCTCTACCCGAGCCGGCGGACGGTCGCCTCAGCGGCACGGACCGGTCTCGACCGACTGGGCCAGGCCGTCGACGATCCCGGCATGCCCGTCGGTGGCCAACGACTTGTACCACCCTTCGGTAGCGGCGGGGGCCACGGCGTGGGTCAGGTCGGAGCGGTTGCGGGCCCGGCGGGTCATGTCGGCGGTGTGGGGCATGCGCTCCGCCTGGTACCGGGCCAGGGCGTCGGCCACTCCCCGGCCGGTGGCGGTCAGGTGGTGGGTGAGGACCCAGGCGTCCTCGATGGCCTGGCAGCCGCCCTGACCCAGATCGGGGGCCATGGAGTGAGCGGCGTCACCGAGCAGGACGGTGCGATCCCGGACCCACGTCGGCAACGGTTCGACATCATGGATGGGGATGCGGGCCACCCTGGCGGGATCCAGGCGCTCGATCATCGTCTGCACGGCCGGCGCCCATCCTGCGAAGCGGTCGGCCAGAACCTGGCGGTGATCCGGCAGGGCATCGACGGCGCCGGCGGCCATGGGCACGTCGAAGAACCAGTAACACTGGCCACCGCCGACGGGCATGATCGACGCCCGCCGCCCGGCACCCACCCACGTCAACCAGGTCCCGATCGGGGCCATGTCGACAGACTCGGGTACCAAGCCGTTCCAGTTGACGTATCCGACGTAGCGCCGCTCGACGGCGTGGCCGACGACGGCGTCACGCAGCCGGGAGTGGGTCCCGTCGGCGGCCACCACCACATCGGCGGCAAAGGACCGGCCATCCTCGACGGCCACGCTGGCACCGGCGGCCCCGTCGCTCACCGCGACCACCCGGGCACCGAGCTGCACACCGCCCGGTCCCAGGGCCGAACGGACCTCGGCCAGCAGAAGGTCCTGCAGTCGAGCCCGGGCGATGGGGCGGGCCCGTTCCCCGACCCGGTCGTACAGCTCGCCGAGGGCGAAGTCGACCAGGGGGCGACCGCCGGCGTCGGCATAGGCCATCCGCTCCATCGTCCCGCCGAGAGATGCCACCTTCAGCCCCAAACCGAGCAGGTTGAGGACCTTGATCCCGTTCGGCCACAGCGACAGGCCGGCGCCCACCGGCCGCAACTCGGCCGCCTGCTCGATCACCACCGGGTGGTGACCGAAGCGCTCCAGGCACAGGGCGGCGGTCAACCCGCCGATGCCACCGCCAACGATCACCACCCGCAGACCCTGCACCGCGCTCCAGGATGGTCGAGGGGACGGTCCTCACATGTTGCGCGTCCGTGAACAGCTGAGCCGGG
>JALYVP010000289.1 GCA_030853185.1 Actinomycetota bacterium
CACCGGGCGGCGGTCGGCACCGATGTCGACCAGAAGATCCGCCAGGCGCCTCGGTGCTAACCCGTCCATGCCACTTCCCCTCAATTGGTCTGGTGTTTCCATGCCAATTGTAGGTCAAACTGGTGCCGTGCTCCACCCCCCCACCACCCGGCGCTGGTCCCGGCCCAGCACCGGGACCACCGCTCGGAGCTGGGCCCGGCGCACCGCCCAGCTCGTCGCCGGCCTCGGCCTGTACGGCTTCTCGATGGCCCTGTTGGTGCGCTCCTCCCTGGGCGTCATGCCCTGGGATGTCCTGCACCAGGGCCTGGCCCGCCACCTCGGGCAGTCCCTCGGGACCACGACCGTGCTTGTCGGCCTGGTCGTGCTCCTGGCTTGGATCCCCCTCCGGCAACGACCGGGCATCGGGACCGTGAGCAACATCGTCGTCATCGGGTTGGCGGTCAACGTCGCCCTCGCCATCCTGCCCTCGCCCTCTGCCCTGGCGGTACAGCTCGTGTTCGTCGGCGCCGGGATCGTCCTCAACGCCGTGGCCACCGCCGCCTACATCGGCGTCCACCTCGGCCCCGGTCCCCGCGACGGCCTGATGACCGGCCTGGTGCGGCGCACGGGCAGGTCGGTCCGCCTGGTGCGCACATCCATCGAGGTGGCGGTGGTCGGTGCCGGTGCCGTGCTCGGGGGGACGCTCGGCATCAGCACCGTGCTGTACGCTCTGGCCATCGGACCGCTGGTCCACGCGTTTCTGCCCCGCCTGGCGGTGACGGCACCGGCGGGAGCGTGGGATGACGGGCGGGTCCTAGGACCGGTCAGGGCAGGGCGCGGGCGATGTTGCGAGCCAACTGGGGGTCGCGCACGGCGACGGTGGTTCCGTTGATGTGGAGGCTGATGTCGCCGGTGCTGAGGTTGTGGACCTGGGCCACGATGGACTGCTCTGCGACCGAGGAGTCGCTGGCGGCGACGTTGGCGTCACCTGCCGCCCCGGATGCCTCCGGGGCCGAGCTGGCCAGCCACGAGGGCAGGCCAGGAACACTGGCCATGACCCCGGCCGCCGCCACCCCCACAGAACCCCGGCCGACGAAGCTACGCCGGCTCAGGCGGGATTTCGCCTTCTTGCCGTCGCCGGCATCACCCGGATCGTCTCCAGGATTGCGTACGCCCTCTTCGGTGTCGTCGACCATGGTTGGTACACCTCCACGGTCTCTACGGAGCGGCAGGGAGAGCGGATGATGAACGGTCGGCGTGGATGGCGGATCGGGTTCAAATCAGTCCTCGGAGGATGAGGACAAGGCCGCCCCCGGCGGCGACGGCGAGGGTGACCCAGCGCAGGAGTGTCCTGCTCACCCGGAAGGTCAAGGGCAACGCCACGGCGCTGCCGACGACGAGGCCGACGACGGCCCACCCCAGGTAACCGCCGTGACCACGGGGCAGGCCGAGGGCGGCCAGGGTCACCACGTTGAGGGGGAGCGCATAGGCCTGGAGGGTGGCGGTCGTCACCAGCGGCCCCCAACCGCGGTGGGCGGCGAAGAGGGCCACCGGCGGGCCACTGATCGCCGCCAGCACGTTGAGCACTCCGCTGGAGGCCCCTGCGGCCACAGCGCCAGCCGGCCCGTCGATCCAACCCACCCTCCGTCCCGACACCAGCACCGCGGCGGCGAGCAGGATCGCCACGCCCGATGCCACCGAGACCGCCGGCCCACCGAGCCGGGAGCTCACCAGGAGGGCCGGGACCACGAAGATCAGGGCGGGGACCAGCAAGCGCGCCACATCGGGGAACCGGACCTGACGGTGGTGGCGAGCCAGGACCACGCTGTTGACCACGATGGCCATGGCCAGGGTCAGGCGCACACCGTTGGTGTGACCGAGACTCACGATCAGCAGGGGGCTGCTGATCAAGGCGAACCCGATCCCGCCGAGTATCTGAACGGCAGCGGCCAGCGCCACGACACAGGCCACCGCCACCCCGAGCACGGTCACCGGCTCCCTCCGGTGCAGGTCGCGGCGCTCCCAGTCGGGCCCGACCGTGCACGAGGGGCGGTGCCCGGGCAGGCCGAGGAGGTTGACAGGTCGCCGGCCATGGCTTCCGATCTTCGCTCGTCGGACCGACGTCGCGCCGGTTCCCCGCGATATGACGACTGTCGAACGTGGCGGCCGACGTGGTGGGGCGCGAGACCAGGGCGAATGTCAGTTCCTGTCATCAACTACGATCGGTAGATGGCGCGTTGGGAGCCGGACAGCCGCGGCCGGCTCGAGCAGGCAGCCCTGGAGCTCTTCGGCGAGCGCGGGTTCGAGCAGACCACGGTGGCGGAGATCGCCAAGCGGGCGAGGCTCACGGAGCGAACGTTCTTCCGGCACTTCTCCGACAAACGTGAGGTGCTGTTCTGGGGCGCGGGGCACCCTGCAGGATCTCCTCGTCAGAACGCTCGCCGATGCGCCTCATGCCGCGGCACCGATCGAGGCGGTAGCCGCGGCCCTCGAGGCCGCAGGCAAGCTCCTCGAGGAGCGACGAGAACTGGCGCGACGGCGCCAGACCATCATCGCCGCGAACGCAGAGCTTCAAGAGCGCGAGCTGATCAAGCTCGCATCACTTTCTGCGGCGCTCGCCGATACGTTGCGCCAGCGCGGCGTCAAAGACCCAGCCGCAAGTCTGACCGCCGAGGCAGGGATCGCTGTCTTCAAGATCGCGTTTGAACGCTGGGTCAACGAGGCCCACGAGCAAGATCTGTCGGTGCTCATCCGAGAGTCGCTCGACGAGCTGAAAGCGGTGACTGCGGGCCGATGATACGGACAAGGGTCGGCGCCGCCACCTTCGACCGGATCGCAATACGCCGGCTCGCTACTCAACAAGGCATCCAGCGGTCAGGACCCTCGAAGCCAGGAGCGTCGAGGTCGGAGGGTTCCCGCAATCAGCGCCCGTCATAGAACAGGGCACCCTTGGAGGGCACCTTCAGATCAGCGGAACCGTCAACAAGGGCCAGGCGCAATTGCTCGCCGAGCTGTGAATCGGGCCCATTGACGATGACATGAGGGGGAACGGAGAACGGTCCTCCGGGATCGTGAACGGGAGGGGCTGGGCCACGAGCAGCTCGATGCCGGCCACCCGGCCGCCGCTCACGAGTCACATCCTCTGGTTCGCTGTCGTCATACTCCTGACGAGACACACCGGGTCGATATGACCCACGACTTCAGGAGTGACCATGACCGACTCTTCCACCCAGGGAATCAAGACCGTGCTGCATCCCGTCTCCGACCTGGCGGCGGCCAAGGAGGTGTACGCCGCCCTGCTTGGCGTACCGCCGCAAGCCGACTCGTCCTACTACGTAGGCTTCGAGGCCGCCGGCCAGCACATCGGGCTGGTGCCGAGCGGTGGACCGCAGGCCATGACCTCACCGGTCGCCTACTGGCACGTGGCGGACATCGAGGCGAAGCTGGCCGAGGTGACCGCCGCGGGTGCCACCGTGAAGGAGCCCGCCCATGACGTCGGTGGCGGCCGCCTGGTGGCCACCGTCACTGACCCCGATGGCAACGTCCTCGGGCTGCTTCAGGACCGATGATGAACGAACCCGGACAGGCCGTCCTCCTGAACGGGGCGCCTCGTTCGGGCAAGGCCAGCATCGTGCGCGTCATCCGCGAGACGGTCCCTGGCACAGAGACCTGAGCCTTCACCCGTGCGCCTTCGTTGGGTGTCGTTGCCAGACGATCGAGCGGGCTGAGGGCCTGGTTCGCATCGGGGCATCGCTGAGGATGTCGGGTGGAGCCGTCGCCATCTGGCGGCAAGGTTCCATTCGACGTTCGGTGTGACCCGAAGGTCCACGCGTCTGCTCAACAGCGGCCGGAGCCCGTCCCAGGTGGCCGCGAGTTGCGGCTACTTCGATCAAGCCCACATGCACCGCGACTTCGCAGACTTCGTGGCGGCCACCCCTGGCGAGATGGCAGCCAGCACGACGAACAAGGAGATGAGCCCGATGACCGGCGAGCCGACCCACATTGAACTCGGAGCACCGGACGCGAAGAGGGCCAGGGGATTCTTCGGGGCGCTCTTCGCCTGGACCTTCGAGCGTCGGCCAGGTGTCGAACTGGGCTCCAGCGAGCGTCGCGCCCCCGCCACCGCACCCGCACCCGCAGTTCCGCTCAGCCTAAACCTGGATCCACCGACCGGTAGCGGAAATCGAGTATGAGCATCCGCGGAAAAGGTGCCCTGACCTGGGATGATGGCAGTTACGAGGCTGCTAATTGTCCCAAGGTCGGAGGCACCTTCCCGATGCGCACATCTTGCCAGGTTTTGGACCGCATGGAGGTGGTCTTCGACGACACCAACGCGGTGGCCTATGGCGGTTTGAGCTTGCCGA
>JALYVP010000290.1 GCA_030853185.1 Actinomycetota bacterium
GCCCGGATCTACAAGTCCGTTGCCCCCACCAACGCAGCCGACGCCCTGCTGTGGCAGCGCCTCGGGGCGAAGACCGCCGAACTGATCCACGAGAGCATCTCCGATGTCACAATCGACCGGCGGGGTCTGGAGACCGTCGCGGTCGACGCCGAGGTGTTCGAGGCCCTCCGCCAGATGAACCTGTTCCCGCCCGAGATCCTCGACACGGGCGAACCGCCGACGGTCGAGGAGATCCTCGACAGCCTCGAAGCCCGCCTGGCCAACAAGCTCCAAGGCAAGCAGCACGCCGTGTGGATCGCTCTCTCTGAGCGGCTCGAATCGTTGCGGCGTTCCAAGATCGACTCGGCCGCCGCCAGCGTCGAGTTCCTCAAACGGCTGTTGGAGCTGGCCAAGGACCTCGTCGAGGCCGACCAGGCCGAAGGCGAAGGGCGCCTCGATGAGATCAAGGTCATCGACCCAGACCGAGGTGCCCTCACCCAGATCCTCCAGGAGTACGCCCCGCCCGGCACCCCCGTGGTGATCGAGAGCGTGGTCGAACAGATCGACGCCATCGTCAGGCCGGTCCGAGGCACGGGGTGGCAGACCAGCCAGCCCGGCGACCGAGAAGTCCGCCGGCAGCTCCGGCTCGTGCTGAAAAACAACGGACTACCACCCCAAGGGGCCATCTTCGACCGGGCATACGCCTACATCAGCGAGCACTACTGAGATGACTGACAAATGGCGTCAAGAGGTTCCGCCAGATGGCGGTAGAGAGTCGAGCGGCTGACTTCGATGGTGGCGGCGATGGCGTCGAGGGTGTGCTGGCGGCTGTCGTACATTTGGCGGGCCACGGTCAGCTTCTCCGGTGTCATCGCCCGGGGTCGGCCGCCGGTTCGGCCCCTGGCTCGGGCGGCGGCCAGGCCGGCGGCGGTCCGTTCGCTGATCAGAGCGGCCTCGAACTGGGCCAGCGCCCCGAAGACATGGAAGACCAACAGCCCGGCCGGGGTGGTGGTGTCGATCCCCTCGGTGAGGGACCGGAAGCCGACCCCGGCGGCGGCCAGGTCGTTGACGGTGGCGATCAGATTGCGAAGTGAGCGGCCCAGGCGGTCGAGGCGCCACACGACGAGCGTGTCGCCGTCCCGGAAATGGTCGAGGACCTGGTCGAGGTGCGGGCGTCGGTCGAGGGTCCCGCTGGCCTTGTCGGTCCACACCCGTACACAGCCCGCCACGGTGAGGGCGTCGGCCTGGAGGTCGGCCTTCTGGTCGGTGGTGCTGACCCTGCTGTAGCCGAGGAGGTCTCCCATCCGGCCAGGGTGTCAAAACCGGTGTGACAGGCGGTGGATGGCACGTTGGTTTCGGACAGGGCTTTTGGGACGGCCGGCGGGTCGGTTCTGGTCGGGCTGGCCGGGGTGGTCAATAACCTTCGTTTTTGAGACGGCAGGGCGTCCCGTAAAAGGCACCCCTGCGAAAAACTTGACCGGACGGGTCATACGGGACACCTCTGCCCGGCGCGCCTCTCCGACGTGCGGCATTCCTGTAGGAGGTTCGGCTTGCGGCGCCTTCCATGATGCCTGCTCAGGGTTGCCGAGCGTCGACCAGGTCTCTGATGATCTCGAAGTCGGCGAGGTTGTGAGTCAGCAGTGGCGCCTGCTCGACGCTTGCGGTCGCCGCTATGGCGAGGTCGATCTGCCGACGCCGGGGGTTGCCGCCTCGTTGAGTAACAGCGGCCGCAAGCCGACCCCACGCCCGCGCCACCTCGACGCTGATGGGAAGCGGGTCGAACGCCGCCTCGATCGCGGCCAAGCGGTCCATGCGGCGGCCCCGCTCGTCGTCATCATCGGCCACGAGGACACCGAAGTGCAGCTCGGTGATCGAGGCGACGCTGATCGCCGCCTCTACGTCGCCCGGTGCGTCCTCCCCGATAAGTACCGAGGTATCAAGCACTGCCCTCATCAACGAAACGGGTCGATCAACCCGGCGCCGAGGTGAGCGAGGTCATCATTGAGACGCCGCGGCGGCGGACCTTGCCAGACGCCGGCGAGCGCGGGACCGTTGACCCAGCGTCGTCGGTGTGCTGGCCGTAGTTCGGCCACGGGGCGGCCGGCGACGGTCACCGTGAATGTCTCGCCGGCTTCGACTCGACGCAGGACGTCGCCCACCTGGTTACGTAGCTGCTTCTGCGGGATCGTGTCCATCGCCACATGGTAGCGCTTCTGCTACCTGTGTCGGATGGCGTTCCGTAGCGGGACGGTCGAACTAGTGCCGCATCAGGCAACCTTTGCGCGGAATGAAATGGCACGCTGAGCGCCTCTCTGACGGCCAGTAGGTCCTCATCGCCCGGCAGCATCAAGGGGCCGCCTAACGGCTGGCCACCCCCCTGCGTCGCCCATCTGAGGGCGGACATGCAACGAGGACCGGCTGGAACCGGTCCTCGATGTCACGACCGATGACCCAAGGGAGTCACCGCAACTATCGAATGCCCCGATCGTACATCGGTTGGGGGGCGGATGGAAGCCCTGGAGGTCGTCGGTGTTCTTCGACGCGCCTTAAGGAGGCCCGCGTGGAGGCTCAGACGACCACGAACACCGCAACACTCGATCGGCGTTGGCAGCCCTCGGCTGCTTGTGCCAACACCAACCCCCGACCCTTCTATGGGTCCCATCACCCCGAGCCCAGCTCTGCGCCGGCTGTGTCGCCGCTGAGCCTTGCCTATGGGCTGCCATGGCCCTGGAACAGGTCCTCGGCTACCGCTACGGGCTGATCGCGGACACCACGACCGCCCTGCGCCGGCAGCGGATCGCTGCATCGCTCCCGGCCGACGTCGACTACGCCGCCTGGTACGGGTCGGTCGTCGCCGGCTGGGCTGAGGATCATCCCGGCCGCCCTGGTAGGGCGGCGTGAGCGCCGGGGTCGGCCCGAACCGGGCTGCACGGCGGGCGGCGTGGCCGAAGCGCCGCCAGTGGCTTGACCGGATCGGCGGGGAGAACCGGCTCACCACCGGGGCGAAAGCATGGCTCATGCTCCTGGCCAAGCGCTCGGTCGAAGAGCCGGTCGAGCGTGCGGCCACCCGGTCGTCGTTGAGCGCTGCGGCGCCGCCGGGGCCGAGGCCGAGCAGCGCAGGAGCGTAAGGCGCCGCCCACTCACCGATGGCGTAGACCGGCCGGTGGGCCACCACGATGTTACGCACGACCACCCCGATCACCGTCGCCGGAGCCAGTCGAAGCCGGGCGTCGCCCTTGGCCAGATACGTCCCCAGGCGCTCCCCGACGCCCATGCGACCCAAAAAGTGATTGACGATCGGCAGGCACCCGACGGTCTCGGTTCTCAGCGTGAAGCGCTCTGCGGACCCCATGGCCTTCTCCTTGACTTGACGTCGGCCCCCGTGTCTGTCAGCATCTTAGCTGACAGAGCACCGATGGTGGACCCAGGAAGGACCGATGGCCAGCCGACTACAGCGCTACGAAGAGAAGTACAACTCCCTCGCCGCCGAGCTCGGGGGGGTCGGCTACATCAGCCCGGGCAGCCTCGTGGCCCGAGAGACCACCTGCGGCAAAGCCAACTGCCGCTGCGGCGCAGACCCGCCGCAACGCCACGGCCCGTACTACCAGTGGAGTCGCGCCGTCGCCGGCAAGACCGTGAGCCGCCGCCTCGACGAGCACCAGGCGGCCCTGTATCGCGAGTGGATCGCCAACAGACGACACCTCGAGGGGATCATCTCTCGGATGGAGGAGATCTCAGCAGCGGCCGGCGAGATCCTTCTCGCTCAGATCGACACCTCGCACTGACCGTGTTGCCCCTGACTTCGCCCACTGCGACGCTAACCCGGGCAAGTGGGGGGCCAAATCATCAGCCAGACGTGCGGAACGTCAGTAATGACGCACGCCGGTCAGCGGATGTGACGAGCGTGCCGGTCACATCCTGGGGGCGGCGGACGTCAGCAGAGGTGACCACCATGGACGAGATCGACTTCCACGCCGAGCGACCCCGGTTGACGGCAATCGCCATCCGGATTCTCGGCTCGGAGTCCGATGCGGACGACGTGTTACAGGAGTCCTGGCTGCGGCTCTCCCGCACCGACGACGTCGATGACCTGCCCGCGTGGCTGACGACCGTCGTGACCCGGTTGTGCCTGGACCACCTGCGCAAGCGGGGTACCAGGTCGAAGGCCGAGGCTGAGGTACCCGCCGACCCGGCACCGCTCGACCCGGAGGCCGACGCGCTGCTCGCCGAGCGGGTGGGCGGGGCGATGCAGGTCGTCTTCGACGCCCTCGCGCCGGCCGAGAGAGCGGCGTTCGTGTTGCACGATGTCTTCGGGTATCCCTTCGACGAGATCAGCGCTGTGCTGGGG
>JALYVP010000051.1 GCA_030853185.1 Actinomycetota bacterium
CCCCCCGGCCCTTCTATGGATCGCTAGGCGGTGCACCGTCAACCCTGACACTCGCTCAACGAAGGCCGAGCTCTCGCATCGGCAGGTAAGCGATCCGCATAGGAGGCTAATAGAACCTGCAAGGTCTACGGCCCCTTCGGCGACCTTCCCGATGGCACAATCCAGGTTCGCCCGCCGCCGGGCGAAGGCAGCCACGATTTCAGGTCATGCCACCCCCGCGCTGGCCCGAGCCCCAAGCCATCCCTTTTCCTTTCGAGCCGTTCGTAGACCGTGTCCGCCACCGGCACACCCACGCCTCGTACCAATCAGGCCCGTCGGTCGCCGCGATTCAGTAGGAGCGGGGTAGGCCGAGGGTGTGCTGGGCCACGTAGTTGAGCACCATCTCGGCGCTGACCGGGGCGATGCGCAGCAACCGGGCCATGCCCCACAGGTGAGCCAGCCCATACTCCGTGGCCATCCCGTTGCCACCGTGGGTCTGGATGGCGGCGTCCAGAGCGGCCAGCGCCGCCTCCGCGGCAGCGTATTTGGCCATGTTGGACGCCTCGCCTGCCGGGTGCCCGTAGTCGTGTGACCACGCCGCCTTCACCGTCATCAACCGGGCCAGCTCGACGTTGATGGCGGCCGCCGCCAGGGGATGGCTGACGCCTTGGTGGGCGCCGATGGGCTGATCCCACACCTTCCTCTCGCAGGCGTAGGCGGCCGCCTTGGCCAGGGCGTAGCGGGCGATGCCATTCTCGATGGCGGCGCCGGCGATCCGCTCCGGGTTGAGCCCACTGAACACCATGCGCAAGCCGTCACCCACCTCTCCGATGAGGCGGTCGGAGCCCACTCGCACGTCCTCGAAGAACAACTGGAACTGCTTCTCGGGGGCGCCCACCTCAACGGGTATGTGGACCCGCTCAAGCCGCCAACTCGGACATGCCCATCCCACCCCCGCCATACCGCTCGGGCAGGTTGACGCCTATGAATCCGCCGTCCCCGAGCGCCTCCCACAGCTCGGTCGTCGTGGCGCCCGTCGCCGCTTGCCTCTGGTAGTAGCCGGACCCGAACGGGGCGGTCACCTTGGCCACCGACTCGCGCAGCATCACCGTCTCCGGGGTCTCGCCGAAGTCCATCAGGGAATCACACCTCCATGACCACGGGGACGATCATCGGTCGACGCCGGGTGCGCTCCTGGACGAACTTGCCGAGGGACTGGCGGGTCCGGCGGCGCACGGTCTCGAAGTCCGGCGCCCCCGAGTCGTTGGCGCCCTCCAAGGCCTGGCGGACCGCTTCGCGGGCTTCTCCCAGCAGGTTCTCCGCTTCCGGTGCGTACACCCAGCCCCGGGTGATGATCTCCGGTCCGGTCAGGACCTCTCCGCTCTTGGCGTCGACGGTGACCACCACCACGACCACGCCCTCTTCGGCCAGGACCTTGCGGTCGCGCAGGACGCCCCGCCCGACGTCGCCGACGATGCCGTCCACGTAGAGGTAGCCGGCGGGCACGGTACCGGCGAAATCGATGGTGGCCTCGTCCAGCTCGACGATGTCGCCGTCCTCGGCCAGGAGGACGCGGCTCTGGGGCACCCCCATGAACTCGGCCAGCCGGGCGTGATGGGTCAGGTGACGGAACTCGCCGTGGACGGGTATGAACGATGCCGGCCTGGTCAGCGAGAGCAGCGTCTTGAGCTCCTCCCGGCGGGCGTGACCACTGACGTGGACCGCGGCCAGCCCGGAGTGGACGACGTCGGCGCCGAGACGGGTCAGGCCGTCGATCACCTTGCCCACCGAGGTCTCGTTGCCGGGGATGGCATGGGAGGACAGGACGACCAGGTCCCCGTCGCCCACCGTCAGCCACCGGTTCTCCGACGCGGCCATGAGCGCCAGGGCCGACATGGGCTCACCCTGGGAGCCCGTCGAGATGACGCAGACGCGCCGCGGGTCGCGGTCGCTGATCTTCTCGATGTCGACCAGGCTGGCGTCGGGGATGGACAGCAGCCCCATGGAGCGGGCCAGCGCCACGTTCTTGCCCATGGACCGGCCCAGGGTGGCGATGGTCCGCCCCTGGGCGATGGCGGCGTCGGCGATCTGCTGGATCCGGTGGATGTGGCTGGCGAAGCAGGCCACGATGATCCGCTTGTCGGGGTGGTGGGAGAAGAGATCCCGCAGGACGCCGCCCACGCTGCTCTCACTGGAGGTGTGGCCCTCCTCCTCGGCGTTGGTGGAATCGGCCAGCAGCAGGCGGATCCCCGACTCGCTGGCGATCGCACCGATGCGGGCCAGGTCGGTGGCCCGCCCGTCGATGGGCGTCAGGTCGATCTTGAAGTCGCCGGAGTGCAGGATGGTCCCTACCGGGGTGTGGAAGGCGGTGGCGAACCCATGGGGCACCGAGTGGGTGACGGGGATGAACTCCACGTCGAAGGGCCCGATCTTGCGGCGCTCGCCGTCGTGGACGGTGATGAGCTCGGTGCGCTCGAGAAGGCCGGCCTCCTCGATGCGGCTGCGGGCCAGGCCGAGGGTCAGTGCCGATCCGTAGATGGGTAGGCGCATCTCCCTCAGCAGGAAGCTCAGGCCCCCGCAATGGTCCTCGTGGCCGTGGGTCAGGATGACTCCCTCGACCCGGTCCTTGTTGTCGAGGATGTAGGTGAAGTCGGGCAGGACCAGATCCACGCCCGGCATGTCCGAGTCGGGGAACATGATCCCGCAGTCGAGGATCATGATGCGTCCCTCGACCTCGATGCAGGCACAGTTGCGCCCGATCTCGCCGAGGCCCCCGAGGAAGACGACCCGTACCGGCGCCGTCATCGGGGCGGCCGCAGGCGGGACAGTACGGCCGTTGCCTCGTCGCGGAGACCCGGCGGCGCCGGTCCCATGGGGGCTCGGCACTCACCGCCTGGCAAGCCCATGGCCGCCAGCATGGCCTTGGTGGGAACGGGGTTGGGGGCGGCGTCACTCGACTGGAACCGGTGCGACTCCACGAGCCGGGCATTGACGGACCGGGCGTGGTCGTTATCGCCCTTGGCGAAGGCGGCGATCATCTCGGCCAGCTCCTCGCCGGCCCAGTGCGACTCCACCGAGATGGCCCCGACGGCGCCGACGGCGAGAAGGGGCAGGGTGTCGGCGTCGTTGCCGCTGTAGAGCTCGAAACCGACCGGGGCGGCGGCGATGAGCGCGGCGGTGGCCGCCGGCGCCGCGGTGGCGTCCTTGACCCCCACGATCACCCCGTCGGCGGCCAGCCGGACGATGGTGTCCGCTTCGGCCTTGCGGCCGGTCCTCATGGGAATGTCGTAGAGCAGCACTGGGAGCCCCGACGACGACGCTATGGCCCGGAGGTGGATGTCGATGCCGGCCTGGGACGGACGGTTGTAGTACGGGGTGACGGCGAGGATCCCAGCCACCCCGGCATCGGCCGCCCCCTTGGCCAGATGAGCCGAGTGGGCGGTGTCGGAGGTGCCCGCCCCGGCCACCACGGGCACGGTGACCGCCTCGGTCACCGCCCGCCACAGGTCGAGCTTCTCAGCGTCGGTGAGGGTCGGGCTCTCGCCGGTGGTCCCGGTGACGATCAGCCCGTCGTTGCCGTGGGCCACCAGCCATCGGGCCAGATGGACGGCGCCGTCGAGATCGAGGGCGCCGTCGTCGTCGAAGGGGGTGACCATGGCGCAGGCCACAGTGCCGAAGCGACCGCCCGCCATTCAGCCACACCCCGGAGAAGAGAGAACCATGGCGGCGATGCTACCCGGGGCATGCGATGCCGACGGTCGACTAACCGTGCGGACGGCGTGGCTCACCGATCGAGCAGGGGCGGCTCAGGCAACTTCGCCCTGCGCCAACTGAAAGGCCTCAAACTCCTCACCGGTGTCGGGCAGATCCTCGAACTCGATGACGCCGAGGTCGGTGAAGCGGTCCCGGAGCCAGGCGTCACCATTGTCGAGCAGCCCCAGCTTCTTGCAGTTGGGGACGATCTTGGCGAACAGCATGCGCTGGAACAGCTGGCGGTCCGGCGCCCGGCGCACGAAGTCCATGGCCTCGGCGACCGGTACCCCCATGCGCTCCCAGACCTCCTGCTGCAAGAACCTGTCCCGCATCCGCACCGCCGCCTCGAAGGCGAACTCCTTGCGCTCCATCAGCTCGGCGGAGGAGAGGCCTGCGTAGAACTCCTTCAGCGACAGGACCCCGAAGGCCACATGCCGGGCCTCGTCGGACATGACATAGCGCAGGAGTTGCTTGAGGAGCGGCTCGGTGGTCGTGTCATGCAGGAAGCCGAAGGCGGCCAGAGCCAGCCCCTCGACCATGATCTGCATGCCCAGATAGGTCATGTCCCAGCGGGACTCACCGATGATGTCGTCGAGGAGCAGCCCCAGGTGGGCGTTGATCGGGTAGTGCCCGGAAAGCTTCTCATCGAGGTACTTGGAGAACACCTCGACATGGCGGGCCTCGTCCACCACCTGGGTGGCGGCGTAGTACTTGGCGTCGATCCACGGCACCGTCTCGACGATCCTGGCCGTGCACAGCAGGGCTCCCTGCTCACCGTGGAGGAACTGGGACAGCATCCAGTTCTGACTCTCGACGCCGAGGGTGACCCACTCCCGTTCGCTCCAGTGCTCGAAGGGGGTGCCGGTCACGTCGACGGCCATGCCCGCCGCCGCCCGGGCGTCGGTGTTGGCCGCCACGATCTTCTCCTGGTCCACGTCGGTGTCCCAGGGCAGGTCGGTCTGGGCGTTCCACTGTGAGGTCTTGGCCTTCTCGTAGAGACGGTCCAGCCGGGGCTTGGACCCCTTGTCGTAGTCCCAGGTGAACAGGGCGTCGTAGCTCGATGCCACCGGGTGGTCGAGCGCATCAGGATCCCCGTTCGACACCGAGAGGATGGCCTCGAGGTCGTTGATATCGGACCGGCCGATCAGGTCCTCGTTTGTTGCGGTCATGGTCAGACCCCCTGGTTCGGAGCGGCGCGCGGGCCGTACCGCCCGCGTTGAGTTTCCACCGTTATCTTATCGCTGACGGTTGCTGCGTCAAGCTTCAGATTCCGAGCACGGACTCCAGGCCGACGGTCAACCCGGGCCGGTGGACGACGGAGCGCACGGCGACGAGCACACCGGGCATGAACGACTCCCGATCGATCGTGTCATGGCGGATGCTGAGGGTCTGACCGGTCGTCCCGAGCAGGACCTCCTGATGGGCGACCAGACCCCTCAGTCGGACCGAGTGGACATGGATGCCGCCGGGCCCGACACCACCTCGCGCCCCGGCCACGACGTGGCTGAGGGTCGGATCGGAGCTCCAGGCGCCGGAGGCCTCGGCCATGCGGGCCGCGGTCAGCATGGCCGTACCCGAAGGGGCGTCGACCTTGGCATCGTGATGCAACTCGACGATCTCGGCCGTCTCGAACCACGGCGCCGCCATCTCCGCGAACCGGATCATGAGCACGGCGCCGATGGCGAAGTTGGGGGCGATGATGCACCCCACGCCGGCGGACGGGTCGAACTCGGCTGCCACCGACGCCAGGTCGTCCTCGCTCAGGCCGGTGGTCCCCACCACCGTGTGCAACCCGTAGGCCGCATACCAGGCCAGGTTGGTCCGGATGACACTCGGCGAGGTGAAATCGACGACCACCTCGGCTCCGGCCGCGACCAGGGCATCGAGGTCGGCGGCGATGGGCACGCCGTCGGGTCCCGCACCGGTCACCGCCACCAGGCTGTCACCGGCCCGGGACGGGTCGACGCCGGCCACCAGCTCCATGCCCGGATCACCGCCCACGGCCCGGCAGACGGTCGCCCCCATCCTCCCGGCGGCGCCGACCACCCCGACCTTCACGAGCGCTCCCCCATCATGGCCGCCACCTCCTCGTCCCTGAAGGGTCCCACCACGGTCACAGTCCGGTCGCCGGACAGCAGCTCCGAGGCCAGCTGGTTGACGTCGGCGGCGCTCACCGAGACCAGCCGTTCGACGACCTCGTCGAGGGTCGGGATCCGGTTGTGGATGAGCTGGCTGTGGCCGATGCGGCTCATCCGGGCCCCCGAGTCCTCCATCCCGAGCGCCAACGATCCGCGCAGATGGGACCGGGCCGCGGCCAGCTCCGCATCGGTGACGCCGTCGCCGGCGATCCGGTCGAGCTCCTCGTTGATCAAGCCGAGCACTCGGGCGGTCTGCGATGGAGTTGTCCCGGCGTAGACGGCCAGCGTCCCTGCACCCTCGAAGCTGGCCCGATACGAGTACACCGAATAGGCCAGGCCCTTGTCCTCGCGAATCGTCTGGAACAGGCGGCTCGACATGCCCCCACCGAGGATGTGGTCGAGGATGGAGGCGGCGTGGCGCCGCGGGTCGTCGCGGGCGGGTGCGGCCACGCCGACCACCAGGTGGGCCTGTTCGGTCTGCCGTTGCCGGACCAGGCGCCGCCGACCACCTCCGCATGGCGCCTGGCGGGGCGGGCGGTCCCCGCCGCTGGTTCCGTTCATGCGCCGGGTGACGCCGTCGAGCACGGCACCGTGCTCGAGGGCACCGGCAGCGGCGAAAACCATGTTGGCCGGTCGGTAGTGGCGCCGGTGAAACCCGCCGATGGCCTCGGGCGACATGGCCCGGATGGTCGGCTCCTCGCCCAGCACCTCCCGGCCCAGGGGGTGACCGGCGAACATCGCCTCGGAGAACAGGTCGTGGACCAGGTCGGCCGGCTCGTCACCGTGCATCAGGATCTCCTCGAGGATCACCTGGCGCTCGGCCTCGACCTCATGGGACCGGAACGCCGGCGACCACATGATGTCGGAGAGGATGTCGAGGCCCAGATCCACGTCCTCGGCCAACAGGCGCAGGTAGAACGCCGTGTACTCCTTGGTCGTGAAGGCGTTCATGTCCCCTCCGACCGAGTCGACCGCCTCCGCGATCTCCCGGGCCGAGCGCGTCGGGGTCCCCTTGAACAGCAGGTGCTCGAGGAAGTGGGAGACCCCGGCATTCGCTGGGGTCTCGTCGACCGAGCCGATGCCCACCCAGAAGCCGAGCGAGACCGAGCGGGCATCGGTCATGGTCTCGGTCACCACGGTGAGGCCTCCCGATGTGGCAGAGGTTTCGATCGGTGCCGGTTCGCCCATCAACTTCGGGCCCACCGGCTCAGCGACGGCGGCGGGGGTTGCGGCGCGGGCCTCGGTCGCCACCGCCGCCGCCGGGGGCGGCCTGGTCGGCAGGACCAAGATCGCCGAAGGTGGCCTCGGCCTCACTCTCCCAGCTGTCCTCGAACGACGCCACCTCCACCGGTGCCGCCGACTCGGTGGCGGGGGCGGTGCTGGCGGGGCTGGGAGCGGTGCCGTTGCCCCCTCTCGCCGGCGAGTCGCCGAGGGACAGGGACACCTTGCCCTGAGGGTCGATGTCGTCGACCCGGACCTCCACCTCGTCGCCGAGGTCGACCACGTCCTCGACCTTTTCCACCCGCTTGCCCTTCCCGAGCTTGGAGATGTGCAAGAGGCCGTCGCGACCGGGGAGGATGTTGACGAACGCCCCGAACTTGGTGACGTTGACCACCTTGCCGGTGTAGACGGCGCCGATCTCGGCCTTGGGAGGATCGAGGATCAGCTCGATGCGCCGGCGGGCCTCGGTGACCGCAGCACCGTCGGTGGACCCGATGGTGACCGTGCCGATCTGTCCGTCGTCGTCGACGTTGATGTCGGCACCGGTCTCCTGCTGGAGGAGGTTGATGACCTTGCCCTTGGGCCCGATGACCTCACCGATCTTGTCGATCGGGATCTCCAGGCTGACGATCTTGGGGGCGGTGGCGCCCACGTCATCGCGGGGCTCGGCGATCGTGTCGGCCATGACGGCGAGGATCGTCGTGCGGGCGTCGCGGGCCTGGCCCAGGGCCGCGGTCAGCACCTCGAGGGGCAGGCCGTCGATCTTGGTGTCGAGCTGGAGGGCGGTCACGAACTCCGACGTCCCGGCCACCTTGAAGTCCATGTCACCGAAGGCGTCCTCGGCACCGAGGATGTCGGTGAGGGTGATGTAGGTGTCGTCCGAGCTGTCGCCCGCCGTCCCGGAGATCTTCACCAGACCCATGGCGATGCCGGCGACCGGCGCCTTGATGGGCACGCCGGCGTCCATCAGCGACAGCGACGAGCCGCATACCGACGCCATCGACGTCGAGCCATTGGAGGCCAGGACCTCCGACACCAGGCGCAGAGCGTAGGGGAACTCCTCGATGGGGGGGACGACCGGGAGCAGGGCCCGTTCGGCCAGCAGGCCGTGACCGATCTCCCGGCGCTTGGGGCTGCCCACCCGGCCCGTCTCGCCGTTCGCCGACGGCGGCATGTTGTAGTGGTGCATGTAGCGCTTCTTCAGGTCGATGCCGACGGTGTCGAGGAGCTGATCCATGCGCGGCATTCCGAGGGTGGTCACGTTGAGCACCTGGGTCTCGCCCCGCTGGAACAGCCCCGAGCCGTGGGCGGTAGGAAGAAGACCGACCTGAGCGGACAGGGGCCGGAGGTCGGCGGGTCCGCGACCGTCCATGCGGACGCCGCTGGAGGCGATGCGCTGGCGGACCAACGTCTTGGTCTGGGACCGCACTGCCGCCTTTATCTCGCGCTCGCGGCCCTCGAACTCGCCGGCCAGCTCGGCCACGATGGCCGCCGTGACGTCGGAGGTGGAGCGCTCCCGCTCGGCCTTGGCGGTGATCGTCGTCACTGCCTCGATGCGGTCGCTGCCCACGGCGGCAACCCGCTCGAGGATGTCGTCGGTGTAGTCGCGCTGGGGCTCGAAGGGCAGGGGAGGTCGGGTGCCGGCCTTGGCCACCAGCTCCCGCTGCGCCTCGATGGACTCACGGATCCACGTCTTGGCCGACTCCAAGCCCTCGGCGATGACCTCTTCGGTGACCTTGGGGGCGCCGGACTGGTACAGCTCCCAGGCCGCCTCGGTCCCGCCCGCCTCGACCATCATGATGGCCACGCCACCGTCGTCGAGCTGGCGGCCGGCGACGACGAGCTCGAACGCCGAGTCGTCACCGTCCTGGTAGGTGGGGTGCGGGATCCACTCGCCCTCGGCGTTGTAAGCGATCCGCACGGCGCCGAGCGGCCCTTCGAAGGGGATGCCCGAGAGCATCAAGGCGGCGCTGGCGGCGTTGATCGCCAGCACGTCGTGAGGGTTGCGCTGATCGGCTCCCAAGACGGTGATCACGACCTGGGTCTCGTTGCGGTAGCCCTCGGCGAAGCTGGGGCGCAGCGGTCGGTCGATCAGGCGGCAGGTCAGGATGGCCTGGTCGCTCGGTCGGCCCTCCCGGCGGAAGAACGAGCCCGGGATCTTGCCGGCGGCGTACATGCGCTCCTCGACGTCGACGGTGAGAGGAAAGAAGTCGATACCCTCCCGCAGGCCGGTGGAGGCGTTGGCCGTGGCCAGCACGGTGGTGTCACCGATGCGGCCGACCACCGCCCCCTGGGACTGCTGAGCCAGCAGCCCCGTCTCGAAGGTCAGCGTCTCGGCCGTACCCGAGATCGGTGTTGATACGGATGTGGCACCTTGCATGGCGCACACTCCTTTCGGCCCCCGGCCCCGCCGGGGGATTCGGAGCGGCGGTAGCCAGTTCCCAGTCGGCAGGCTCCCGCCCGGGGGGGAGCCTCTCGACTGGCAGCTGGCCGTCACCGCCGCTCGGTGGAAAACGACTGGTGCGCCGGGCCAAGCAGCGGTCCGACGCGAACGGGCGGCCCCTGAGGGGCCGCCCGGACCTAGCGGCGCAAACCGAGCTTGGCGATCAGCTCACGGTAGCGCTCCACGTCATTGTCCCTCGTGTAATCGAGGAGACGCCGGCGTCGACCGATGAGCTTCATCAGACCCCGACGGGTGTGATGATCACCCTTGTGGATCTTCAGATGCTCGGTCAGGTGAGCGATACGCTCGCTGAGGATGGCGACCTGCACCTCCGGCGAGCCCGTGTCGGTCCCGTGGAGGCGATAGGTCGCTATCGTGGCAGCTTTGTCTGGCATGCAGCGCTGTACTTTCTGGTGATGGGTCCGGTAGCGGCCGCTAGGACATCACAGCGGATGTCACGACCCGGTCCCGCCGGGCCGTGCCGTACCGATCTCCATGGTAGCAGTCGGACCGTTCCGGCTGGCAGAGGGGGGCAACCGTGGTCGTTCTTCGGTCGCCCGGGCGGGTGCGGAGCTCGGCGTGGTTGACGACGACGCGCTGGTGATCCGCCCCGGGGTGGTCATCCCCTCGGCCGAGCTGACGTGGCGCTTCTCCGCCTCGGGCGGTCCCGGTGGCCAGCACGTCAACACCTCCAACACCCGCGCCGAGGTCCGCTTCGACATCGCCGGGTCACCCAGCCTGTCGCCTGCGGTGCGCCAACGGCTGCTGGATCGCCTCGGCGACTCCGTGGCCGTAGCCGCCAGCGACCGCCGCTCCCAGGTCCGCAACCGGGAACTGGCTCTCGACCGTCTGGCGGCGCGCCTGGCCGCTGCCCTCCGGGTCGAGACCCCCCGCCGGGCGACCCGGCCCACCCTCGGCGCCAAGCGTCGGCGCCTGGACGCCAAACGGCGCCAGGGCCTCCGCAAGCAGGAGCGACGGACCCGGGGCGACGACGACTGAGGACGCCACTGACCGTGGCTACTGAGGGGGCTACCGGCGGGTGCGTCCGGACCGCGCCCGGGTCGAACCATCGGGCCCATCGGATGCACGGCGAAGTCTCTGCGGAAACACCACGGTCGTGCTAGGAGAGGATGGCCCTGGTCTCTTCCACGTCTCGGCCCATCTGGCTGATCAGCTCGCCCACCGTCTCGAACTTGGCCTGACCCCTCAGCCGGGTGACGAAGTCCACCGCGGCCGGTTCGTCATAGAGGTCGTCGTCGAAGTCGAGGAGGTGGGCCTCGAGCAGGGAGAGGTCGGCATCCTCGTAGAAGGTGGGGCGCCGCCCGAGGGAGAGGGCACTCGGGTGCCGGGTCCCGTCGACCCGGTGGTACCAGCCGGCGTACACGCCGTCGGACGGCAGGCAGATGGCCGACGGCACCGAGACGTTGGCGGTGGGATAGCCGAGCTGGCGTCCCCGCCGGTCACCGTGATCGACCACCCCCCGGACCTGGTGGGCCCGGTCCAACAGGATCGCCGCCTCCTCCACCCGCCCATGGCTGACCAAACCACGGATGCGGGTCGAGGTGACGGGCACCGCATCGTCACCGTGGACGAGGAGCGGTATGCCGGTGGCGGCGAAGCCCAGCTCGGCGCCCATGGTCGTGAGCATCTCGACATTTCCCCGCCGGCCCCGGCCGAAGTGGAAGTCCTCGCCCACCAGCACCGACCGGGCCCCCAGAGCATCGGCAAGCACCGTTCGGACGAAGTCCTCGGCCGGTTCGTGGGCCCGGGACTCGTCGAAGGCGATGATCAGGGCGATGTCGACCCCGGTGGCGCTCAGCAGCTCGAGCTTCTGGTCCAGATCGGTGAGCAGCCGGGGCGCCGACTCGGGTCGCACCATCGTTGCCGGGTGCCGGTCGAAGGTGACCAGCACGGAGGTCGCTCCCAGCCGGACCGCCTCGGCCTGGGTGCGGCCGATGAGGTCCCGGTGACCGAGGTGGACGCCGTCGTAGGCGCCGATGGTGACCGCCGAACCGCCCTCGGGCCGGCTGACCTCTTCGGGGGCGCGGAGGACCTGCACGGGCGAGAGGCTAACGATCCTGTGATGCCATGACGACAACCGGCTTGGCCCGACCGTGGCCGTGGGCCTGGTAGACGGCCAGAAGGTCACCCCCGGCGCCGAGGACGGCCCATGGCCCCGAGCAGGTGACGTCGAGGTCGGTCGCCTCGAGAACCTTGCCGTGACCGATGGCGACGGCGAGCTGCCCGGTCACCGTCACCGAGGCCATGCCGCGCAGGGCGGCGGCGGGCGGGAGCACCCCGCCCGGGCCAAGATCGTCGAGGGGGATGGCCTCGCTGGTGGCGAAGGTTCCCACCGAGCGACGGCGGAGCCGGCGGAGATGGGCGCCACCTCCGAGCGCCGAGCCCAGGTCGGCGGCCAGGGTCCGCACGTAGGTTCCGGCCGAGCAGTCGACGGAGACGGCCAGCACCGGGCCGCCACCGCGGGGGGCCGGGTCCTGGTCCTCGGCCCACTCGACGTCGAAGCGCGTCACCGTGACCCGGCGGGGTGGGCGATCGACCTCGACCCCCTCCCGGGCCAGCTGGTGGAGGCGCCGGCCCCCGATCTTGATCGCGGAGACCATGGGCGGTACCTGATCGATGTCGCCGGTGAGGCCGGACGCGGCGGCGCAGGCGGCGGCCAGCGTGGTCGAGGCCATGTCCCACCGGGCCGTCTCCGTCCCGGAGGAATCAAGCGTCGAGGTGCTGACGCCCAGCACGACGTCGGCGTCGTAGGACTTGGGGTGGCCGCTCAGGAACTGCAGCAGGCGGGTGGCTTGGCCCAAACCGACCAGGAGCACTCCCGTAGCGTCGGGGTCGAGGGTGCCGGCGTGGCCGACACGGCGTTGCCCGAAGATCCGCCGGCAGCGGGCCACCACGTCGTGGCTGGTCATCCCGGGCGGCTTGTCCACCACCGCAAGACCGTCGATCACGAGGCCGGCCCCTCGGGGTGGTTCTGCCCGCCTGCCGGCGGGGGTTCGGGGTCGTCGCCGATCGGAAGGTCCAGGTCGCGCAGGATGGCCTCCACCCGGGTGCCGCTGACGATCGCCGGGTCGGTCTGGAAGGTCAGCTGCGGGGTCCGCTTCAACCGGACCTGGCGGGAGATCTCGGCCTGCAGGCGGATTCGCAGCTCGCCGAGAGCCTCCGCTTCGGGGTCGCTGAGCGAAGCCAGCCACACGGTGGCATGACGGAGGTCCGGGTCGCAGCTGACTGCGGTGATGGTGAGCAGTCCCAGCCGCTCATCGAGGTCGGTCATGCGCTCGAGGCTCTCGGCGAGCACCTCCCGGAGGATCTCGTTGACCCGGGCCGACCGGGGGTACTGGTGGGAACCACCCTGTCGGGAGGCGCGCCGCCGGCGCCCGCCACTCACGAGCGGGTGCCCGTCACTGGTCGTCCTCCAGCCACTGACGCCGACAGGAGGTCACCTCCAGCTCGGGGAACGACCAGATGAACCGTTCGACGGCATCGAGCACCTCCACGGCGTGGGTGGCGGAGCCGGAGACGACCGCCACACCGATCGCGGCCCGCTGCCAGCGATCCTGGTGGTCGACTTCGGCGGCCGCCACTGAGAAGCGGTGACGGCACCCCTCGAGGACCGGCCTGATGGTAGCCCTCTTCTCCTTGAGCGAGTGGACGGACCGAAGGTGCAACTCCACCCGCAGGGCGGCGACGTGCACGACGAGGAGAGCGCTTGCTCAGCCGGACCTCAGGTCCGGGGGATCTCACGCTCGTCGAAGGTCTCGATGACGTCGCCTTCTTGGAGGTCCTGGTTGTTGGAGAGCCCGATGCCGCATTCGAAGTTCTCGTGCACCTCCCGCACGTCCTCCTTGAAGCGCTTGAGCGACGTGATCGCACCTTTCCAGATGATGACGCCGTCGCGGAGGAATCGGACCTTGGAACCCCGGGTGATGACCCCGTGGCGGACCATGCAGCCGGCGATGGCGCCGACGCGCGGCACCCGGAAGATCTCCCGGACCTCGGCTTCGCCGGTGATGATCTCTTCGTACTCGGGGGCGAGCAGCCCGACCATGGCGTTCTGGATGTCGTCGAGCAACTGGTAGATGATCTCGTAGGTACGGATCTCCACGTCGGAGGTCGACGCGATCTCCCTGGCGTTGCGGTCCGGGCGAACATTGAAACCGATGATGGTGGCGTTGGACGCCGCCGCCAGACTCACATCGTTCTCGGTGATCCCGCCGACCGCCCGGTGGACGAACGACAGCCTCACCTCGTCACGCTCCAGCTTGCGGAGACTCTCGGTGACCGCCTCCAGCGACCCCTGCATGTCCGCCTTCAGCACCAGGTTCAGGGTGGCGGTCTCGCCTCGCTGGATCTGCTCGAAGATGTCTTCGAGCTTGGCGCCGGTGCCGGTCGCCGACGAGGTGCGTCGCTGATCGGCGGCCCGGATGCGGTCCTCGCGCTGCTCGGCGATGTCCCGAGCCGTCTTGGACTTGAGGGTGACCCGGAGCTCGTCGCCGGCGGCGGGAACGCTGTCGAAGCCGAGGACCTGCACCGGCATCGACGGAGGCGCCTCCTTGACATTGTCGCCCTTGTCGTCGATGAGCGCCTTGACCTTGCCCCACGCAGCTCCGGCCACGACCGAGTCCGACACCCGAAGGGTGCCGCCCTCGACGATGACGGTGGCGACAGGGCCCTTCCCCGGGTCGAGGTTGGCCTCGAGGACGATGCCTCGGGCCCGCCCCTCGGGGTTGGCCCTCAGCTCCTCGAGCTCGGAGACGACGATGATCTGCTCGAGCAGATCATCGACGCCGAGGTTCTGCAGCGCGGAGACCTGCACCATGATGGTGTCGCCCCCCCAGCCCTCGGGCACCAGACCCTGTTCGGAAAGCTGCTGCATGACCCGGTTGGGGTCGGCGTTCTCCCGGTCGACCTTGTTGATGGCCACGATGATCGGGACCTCCGCCGCCTTGGCGTGGTTGAGCGCCTCGGTGGTCTGGGGCATGACCCCGTCGTCGGCGGCCACGACCAAGATGACGATGTCGGTGACCTCGGCCCCCCGGGCCCGCATGGCGGTGAAGGCCTCGTGGCCGGGCGTGTCGATGAAGGTGATCAGCTGATCCTCGACGCTGACCTGGTAGGCACCGATGTGCTGGGTGATGCCGCCGGCCTCCCCGGCGACGACGTTGGTGGTCCGGATGCGGTCGAGGAGCAGGGTCTTGCCGTGGTCCACGTGACCCATGACGGTGACGACAGGCGGTCGGGGGCGGAGGCTCTCCTCGTCCTCGTCCACGTCGTCGAAGTACTTGGCCTGGATCTCGGCCTCGTTCTCCTCACCGGGATCGACCAGCCGGACCTCGGCACCGACTTCGGCGGCAAACAGCTCGATCATGTCGTCGGTCAGCGACTGCGTCGTGGTGACCATCTCGCCCTGTTGGAACAAGAAGCGTACGACCTCGGCGCCGGACCGGTTGAGCTTGGGACCGAGCTCCTGCGCCGTCGAACCGCGCTCGACGATGACCTCGCCCTCGGGGATGGGCGCGTTGGACGGGGTGTAGGTCGTCAGCTCCTGCGCTTCGAGCTCTTCGATGTTGCGACGCCGCCGGCCTCGGCGTCGACCGCCTCCGGGTCGGCCGCGACCACCGAAGGGCTGACCACCGCGGCCACCGCCGGGCCCCCCGGGACCACCGCCCGGACGGCCACCGAAACCACCAGGCCCACCGGGGCCGCCGGGACGGCTGAAGCCGCC
>JALYVP010000052.1:0-12660 GCA_030853185.1 Actinomycetota bacterium
GGTCTGGGGCGGGGTGGTCTGGGGCGGGGTGGTTGTGTCGATGTCGCCCGGGGGCGCCCCCGGCTGCGCATCCGTGGTCGGAGGGGCGGCGGAGGCGGGTGGTGCGGCGGGAGGCTCCTCGGCGGTCTCGATTGCCTCGAGCTCGCCCCGGCGGCGCCGGGTGACCACGAACGTGGTGGTCGACGCCAACGCCACAACCACAACGACGGCCAACACGATGATCAAGGTGAGCATTGGCTGGGGAGCCTAAGCGTCCGACCGACGGTAAAGACCGCAGAGCCGCCGGCCGGCAGACTCGGGCTGTCCACAGGCGTCCGCAGCCGACAGCCCGTCGACAGCGGGAGCTCCGCCCGATCGGGGCGATGGCAGCCTCAGACCCTTCATCGGTTTGTACGGCCCCAGTGCTGGCACGTTCCGGCTGTCGGCTGTTCTGTGTGGTGATAGAGCCCGCATACGTGCTTTTCACCAAGTGGTTCGGTGCAAACCATGGCCCAGCGGAGGCCCAGCGGTTGGCGCCCGACCGATGGGGCCCCAGGAGCCCCGCCTCCCGGCGCCCAAAGGAGGGCGTAGCCGCCCCGCCCCGGTCGTCGTCTACCCTGGTAGAGCCTATGTTCGAGTCCCTCTCCGACCGCTTCGACAGCATCTTCACCCGCCTTCGCGGTCGCGGCCGGCTGAGCGACACCGACGTCGATGAGGCCATGCGTGAGATTCGCCTGGCCCTGCTCCAGGCTGATGTCAACCTTCGAGTCGTTCGAGATTTCATCGGTCGGGTCCGCGCGCAACTCGTCGGCATGGACCTCTCTCAGAGCCTCACGCCGGGCCAGCAGGTGGTCAAGGTCGTCCACGACGAGCTCCGCCAGATCCTGGGCGGGGAGACCCTCAAGCTCACCTACGCGTCGCGACCCCCGACCGTCATCCTGCTCGCCGGCCTTCAGGGTTCCGGTAAGACGACCGCGGCCGGGAAGTTGGCCTCCTGGTTCAAGCGCAGCCAGGGCCGGAACCCTATGTTGGTGGGCGCCGACCTGCAGCGCCCGGCCGCCGTCGAGCAGCTGACGGTCCTCGGAGGGCAGGCCGGCGTCCCCGTCTTCTCGGAGGCCTCGGACCCGGTCACCGTGGCCAAGAAGGGCCTGGAGGAGGCCATCCGCCTCGGACGCGACGTGCTTATCGTCGACACTGCCGGCCGGCTGTCCATCGATGTTGAGCTCATGGACGAGGTGCGGCGAATCTCGTCCACGGTCGAGCCTCACTACACGTTCCTCGTGATTGATGCCATGACCGGTCAGGATGCAGTCGCCACCGCCGAGGCGTTCCACCAGACCCTCGAGCTGGACGGAGTCATCCTCACCAAGGTCGACGGTGACGCACGCGGTGGTGCCGCCCTCTCGGTCAAGGAGGTCGTTGGCCGGCCGATCGTCTTCGCCTCCAACGGAGAGAAGCAGGGCGACTTCGAGCTGTTCCACCCGGACCGGATGGCCGACCGGATCCTCGGCATGGGCGACGTCCTCACCCTTATCGAGAAGGCCGAGGAGCACGTCAACGAGCAAGAGGCCGAGGCGACCATGTCCCGGCTTCAAGAGGGCCGCTTCACCCTCGAGGACTTCCTCGACCAGATGCAGCAGATCAAGAAGATGGGCCCGCTCTCCGGGCTGGTCGGTATGCTCCCGGGGATCCCCAAAGAGGTCCGCAACGCCGATGTCGACTCCATGGTCGGGCCGATCGAGGCGATCATCCACTCGATGACCCCCGAGGAGCGTCAGAACCCGACCATGATCAACGGGTCCCGTCGGTTGCGGATCGCCAAGGGCAGCGGGACGACCACCACGGAGGTCAACGGGCTGCTCGACCGGTTCAAGCAGATGCAGAGCTACATGAAGCAGGCAGCGGGCCTTCCCGGCATCGGCGGGCGCGTGGCGCGAGCCGGCAGTAAGAAATCCAAGAAGTCCGCCAAGAAGAAGAAACGTCGGTAGGCCTTCCGGGTCGACCGTCAACCCTCCGGGCCCGACGTCAACAGAAAGCAGAGCTCACCAAACCATGGCCGTCAAACTCCGCCTCATGCGGTTCGGCAAGAAGAAGCAGCCCGTCTACCGCCTCGTCGCGGCCGACGCCCGTTCGCCCCGCGACGGCCGGTTCATCGAGATCCTCGGGACCTACGAGCCGCGTCAGGAGCCGAGCAGGGTCCTCATCAACCGCGAGCGGGTCGACGACTGGCTGAGCAAGGGAGCCAAGCCCACGGAGACCGTGGCCCGGCTGCTCCGCCAAGCCGAGTCCGAGGCGGTCGCCGCCGCTGAGGCCGCACCCCCCAGCGAATCGTGAGCAGCACCGAGCGATCCGGCGGGGGCGAACAGACTCCCGACGTCGACGATGATGCTTGGGGTCCCGATGCCGGCCGGGCCGGTGCGGTCCTCGGGTACCTGGCCCGCCAGATCGTGGACGACCCCGACGCCGTGTCCATCGAGGCCAGCGAGGCCCGAAATGGAGGTACCAAGTTGTCGCTTCGCGTCAGCGGAGATGACATGGGCAAGGTGATCGGTCGGCGGGGTCGGGTGGCCCAGGCCATCAGGGGCGTGGTGCGGGCCGCCGGCGCCCGCGACGGTGTCGACGTCGTCGTCGACATCGTCGACTGACGGCACCTGAGCGAAGATCCGATGCTTCTCGAGGTCGGTCGGATCGTAAAGGCCCACGGGCTCGGTGGCCAAGTGGTCGTCGAGCTGGTCACCAACAGGGACGAGCGGCTGGCCCCCGGGTCGGTCCTGGTGGGACCATCGGGGACCCTCGAGGTGCTCCGGTCCAGCATCACGAGCGGTTCGAGCAAGCGGGCTCGTTGGATCGTCACCTTCGCCGGGATCACCGACCGCAACGCGGCCGAGGCGATCCGGGGAGCAATGCTTCGGGCCGAACCGCTCGGCGACCCCGAGACACTGTGGGTCCACGAGCTCATTGGTTCCGACGTCGTCGACGGTTCCGGTGCCACGTTGGGGCGAGTGTCCGGGGTTCAGGAGAATCCGGCCAGTGACCTGCTCGTACTCGACGGCGGCGGCCTCATCCCCCTCCGTTTCATTACTGCCTCCTGGGAGGGTCGGGTGACGGTGGACATCCCTGACGGCCTCCTCGACCTCTGAGCGACATGCGCATCGACGTCTTCACCATCTTCCCGGGACTGATCGATCCTTGGCTGGACGCAAGCCTGATCGGCAAGGCTCGCCGCTCGGGGCTGCTCGACCTCCGCACCCATGACTTGCGGGCCGGCGCCGACAATCCCCACCGGTCGGTCGACGACCGCCCCTTCGGTGGAGGCCCGGGCATGGTGCTTGCTCCCCGGCCGGTCTTCAACGCGGTCGAAGCCGCCGATCCTCCCCGACCGCTTTTCCTGCTCGGGCCGGCGGGGCGCCGTTTCGACCAGCAGGCGGCAGTGGAGCTGGCCGCAACCGACGGCTTCTCTTTGCTCTGCGGCCGCTATGAGGGGGTCGACCAGCGCATCGCCGACCATCTGGCGGACGCCGAGCTGTCGATCGGTGACTTCGTGCTCAACGGCGGAGAGGTAGCCGCCGTGGCCATCGTCGAGGCCGTGGCCCGGCTGGTTCCGGGAGTGATGGGCAACGCCGCCTCTGCCGCCGACGAGAGCTTCGATGATGGTTTGTTGGAACATCCGCACTACACCCAGCCGGCCACCTTTCGAGCATGGGCCGTGCCCGAGATCCTGCGCTCGGGTGATCACCGGGCCATCCGTCGGTGGCGGCGGCGCCTGGCCCTGGAGCGAACCGTGCGACGCCGTCCCGATCTCATCGAGCGCCGGGGTGGGCTGACGGCCGAGGACCAGGCGCTGCTGGCCGAAGGGCAGCCGAGCTGAAGGTTGCCGGCGGCAGCGACCTCAACCCGTTCGGGCGGTGGAGGATGGCGGGCGAGATCCACTACGATCGGTCGTCCCCCGTCACACCGCTGGAGCCGACGCGCCATGAACCCGACCGACCTGATTGACCGCGAGCACCTCAGGACCGACGTCCCCGACTTCGTGCCGGGTGACACCCTCAAGGTCCACGTGCGGGTCGTGGAGGGCAGCCGGGAGCGGGTCCAGGTCTTCCAGGGCGCCGTCATCCGCCGTCAGGGCTCAGGGGTCCGCGAGACGTTTACCGTGCGCAAGATCAGCTTCGGAGTCGGTGTCGAGCGGACGTTCCCTGTCCACTCTCCGGTGATCCAGAAGATCGAGGTCGCGGTGAAAGGTGACGTCCGCCGGGCCAAGCTGTACTACCTGCGGGACCGCACCGGAAAGGCTGCCAAGATCAAGGAGAAGCGGCAACCTTCCCGCCACTGAGGTCGTCCCGCTCCGACTGCTGGTCGGGGACCTGGACAGCCTGATCGGCGAGTTCTGCCGGCGCTACCCCAATCCGAAGACGGCCTACGACTACCGGCGTACGCTTATCCGGCTCTTCGGGCATGCCGGACGGTCGCACCCGGGGGAGCTGACCGAGGCTGATCTGGTCGAGTTCTGCACCGCCGACGATCCGGCCAACAACACCGTCTACCAGCGGTGCACGAAGGTCGTGACGTTCCTGCGGTGGTGCGTCCGGACCGGGGTCATCGGCCACGACCCGTCGGAGCATCTCCGTGATGCCGACAGCCCGCTTCGCAGCTATCGGCGCACCTACGGGAAGGTCCAGGCCTCGAACCCCGGCCGCTGGCTCAGCCACGATGACTCCTACGGCCGGCTGATCCCGACCTGCCAGGACGGGACCATCGTGGGTCTGCGCGATGAGCTCGTCATACGACTCGGGCTGCTCGGCATGCGCATCTCCGAGATCGGGAACCTGACCGTGGACGACCTGCGCCACCTCCCGACGGTGACTTGGACAGGCAAGGGGCGCAAACCCCGCCAGGCCACGGCTGGACAGGCCCTCAGCGAGGCGATCTGCCGCTATCTGGCTGCTTACCCCGATCCTCGGCCGGACTCGCCGCTCGTCTGCTGCCAGGTCCTCGGAGCGGGGCGCCAGGGTGGTCCTCGCCGCCTCGATTGGCACCACCCGGCCAGGCACCGGACGCTCTTCTACATCGTCAACGAGCGGGCCAAGGAGGCTGGCCTCGGACATGTGGCACCCCATGACCTGCGCCGCAGTGCCGCCGGCATCCTGCACAGCGCGGTCAATCCTGACGGGGCGCACCACTTCGACCTGCTCGACATCCAGCGCATCCTCGGACACAGCGACCCGGCCACCACGATGCGCAGCTACTTGGAGCCCATGGACACTGACGTGCTGGACCGAGCTGCCAGGTTTCTCGACTGAGGATGACCTGACCGCAAAGATCGGCGCGAAGCTGTCAACCGCATGGGAGGTGGTGGAAGGTGCGATGGCCGGACCGTCGTGGTCGTTTGGTCGTGATCGTGGCCGCGCTGACGATGCTTATGGGTTGCCAGTCGGCACTGCCGCACCCGTCGGCGAGCTCCCGGGTCTCGACCACGACGGCAGCCTCCTCGAAGCTGCCGGTACCCGTACCGACCACGACTTCGGGTCCTTCTTACCCTGACACTGACAGCGTTCCTGAGAATCGGGTGGAGCGGGCGTCGTTTGTGGACCTGCGTGACGGGTTCGGTCTCGCTGACGGTTCGGTCGTCTCCACGTTCGATGGCGGACTGAGCTGGACCGCGGTGGCCACGGCTGCTCAGTCACTCCATGTCCCTGGTTTCGACTACAACGGCGGTAGCGAACCGGACGGCTCTGGCATCGTCTTCTCCACCACACAGAGGGGTTGGGTGTGGGGGGCCTCGAGGAGCGGTGACCAGGCCACATTGTCGTCTACTGCTGACGGTGGCTATCACTGGGCCGAGGTGCCTCACCTGACCGGGGTTGTGGCGGTCGTGCCGAACGGAGCGAGTATCTGGGTGTTCACATCCCCGCCTTCCGGAGCGACATCTGGGTCCGGCGGTCTCGCAGCCCTGTGGGTGTCGAGTGACGACGGCACGACCTGGCACCGCTCTCCGGCAGCCATCCCGGCTGGAGGTGGGAGCATCCCGGACGCTTACCGGGCCAGTCCGACCGTCGGCTATGCCATCATCCAACCTCCCGGCTCGCCCGCAGGTCTCAATCTGGTCGAGACCATCGATAGCGGTGCGACCTGGGTCGGCCGACCCTCGCTACCCATAGGTTGCTCCTTCGAAGGAAGCTACCTGTCCGGCGACGCCAGTCAGCTCTGGCTAGCCTGCGGTGCCGAGCCGGGCGCCGGTGAGCAGGCCAAGGTCATCTACCGGTCTGCCGACAGTGGCGCCACATGGAGGCTCGTCGCCGCCTCGCAGGGGCCCACCGGGCAGCCGGTCACCGGCACACTCTCCCTCGGGGGATACATCCTCCAACTCGCTGCCGTCAGCCCGACCGTTGCCTACCTCGCCCTCGGCCGCGGCCCGTTGCTCGAGACCACCGACGGTGGAACGACGTGGAACATCGCAGCAGCGAACTACGAATCCGGAGGCCTCGGCGCGTTTGTCGCTCCGATCACTCCCACCACTGCTGTGGCACTGATCGCCGGCCAGAGCTGGCGCACCACCAATGGCACAACGTGGGCACCTACCACCTGAGGTCCGGCGATGACGAGGGGCAGAGACATCATCCCGCTCGACACCGGGTGATCCGGCCTGCGGCGTTGGTGCTGGACTAGGGGGACCCGGGGCCGTTCGCAGGGTCGTTGTTGGCGGTCTCGCCGGTGAGGGGGTCCATGGACGCGAGCAGGGCGGGGAGGTCGACGGAGGCTGCGCCTCCGCCGCCCCGGTCTGACGACCTCCGGGGCTGCTTGCGGGCGGCTGCCCGTTGCGACCAGGCCAGGATCCTGGCGGCCTGGTCCGGGCCGAGACCGAAGGCGGTGACACCGTCACCTGACCGTCGGACTTCGAATCTGGTGGTCGGCGGGGCACCGTTCCGGGCCGCGGCGAGCTTCCAGGTGACCCAGCGGGCCAGGCGGGCCTCGACCTCGACGGCGACCGCAGGGTCGAGCCGAGTGACCTTGGTCTGGGGTCGGAAGCCGACGGAGCGGCCCCACACCCCGTAGAAGCGGCCGACCTTGGTGAAGTCCGCTGGTGGCTGCTTCTGGCGCCACTTGCCCGCCTCTCGGGCCAGGTACTGGGGGGATGCGGGATCGGGAGGGACGCCGGACACTTGCAGGCCGCGCCCGCAGATCTCGTGGGAAGGGCGGCTGGGCGCCCCGAGGATGCGACTCGGGCCGGCGCCTGGCGTTGGGACCCGCCTCGCAGGGAGTGTTTGGTGGCCGGGTAAGGATGCGCCCGTGGCGTCCCCGTCG
This sequence comes from Actinomycetota bacterium, assembly GCA_030853185.1. Lineage (GTDB taxonomy): Bacteria > Actinomycetota > Acidimicrobiia > Acidimicrobiales > Palsa-688 > JALZAH01. The sequence continues at coordinate 7,279 of JALYVP010000052.1, forward strand.
GTCCTGTTGCCAACGATCCAACGCATGTGACGGCCCGGGCCCACCTCGGGGTCGCCGGCCAGTCGCAGAGAGTGCCCTCGGCTGACTACCGCTGTGTTAGGGAGCGACCGTCACACGGACCATCGAGAATGGGGGCTGGGGAGCGACAGCTTTGTTGGTCCCCCCGCTCTCCACCGAGAACGTCAGTCCTCGCCTACAGTCAGGAGCATGAGCCGTGTCCCCGAGTTCGTCAGAGCGTGCAAGTACGGCACAACGTGTATATGTATCAAGTACGGCACAACGTGTATATGTATCAAGGAGAAGCGCGTCAGCCGCTGACGCTCCTTCTCTGGGCGAACCATGCCGCAACGACGAGGGCGGCGCAGGCCGGCGACAATCACAGCTGAGCCGGTGGGGGCGAGCGAGGGTGAGGAAGGGCACGCCGACCGTGGTGCCTCCCGCAAGCGGTATCTGACCGAGGGCGCCGGGCTGGTCGCCTTGGCGGTCATCGTCGCGGTGATCGTCCGGACCTTCGTGCTGCAGGCGTACTACATACCGTCGGCCTCGATGGTGCCCCAGCTACGGGTCAACGACCGAGTCGTCGTGTCTCGGCTGGCCTACGACCTCCACCGGCTCCATCGGGGCGACGTCGTCGTCTTCGCCGCACCCCCCGGTGAGGCGCCCCTGCCTCCTCAGCGCAACCTTGCGTCTCGAGTGGCGCATGATGTCGGCAGCGGCCTCGGCTTGAGCACCGACCAGACGGTGCTCATCAAGCGGGTGATCGGTCTGCCCGGCGAGATGGTGCAGGGCCAGGGAGGGCGGGTCTACATCAACGGCCGTCTGCTCATCGAGCCCTATCTGCCGAAGGCGACGCGGACGTCGACCTTCGGCCCCGAGCCGATACCCGCCGGCATGGTGTGGGTCATGGGCGACAACCGGGAGGACTCCTCCGACAGCCGGGTCTTCGGTGCCATCCCCGAACGCACCATCGTCGGACGCGCCGTGTGGAAGATCTGGCCACCGCAGCGGGCGTCATTCCTCTGATACGAGGCTTTCGACGGGACTGCCCTGTCACCCCGCAGGTCCTAGCATGGCGGTATGCACTGCCCCTGCCTGACCACTCCGCGGCCATGAGCGCCGAGGATCTCGAGCGCTACGAGACCGAGATCGAGCTGGCGCTGTACCAGGAGTACCGGGCCGTCCTCCCGATGTTCAAGTACGTGGTCGAGACTGAGCGCCGCTTTTACCTGGCCAACGATGTCACCCTCGAGGCCAAGGGCGAGGGGGCCAGGACGTTCTTCCAGATAACCGTCGGGGATGCCTGGGTGTGGGACATGTACCGGCCTGCCCGGTTCGTGTCCTCCGTGCGGGTGGTCACGTTCAAGGACGTCAACATCGAAGAGCTGCCCGAGAAAGAGCTCTAGCCATCGTCACCGCCACAGGTTCCCGGGCCCTCGGTAGCCGGGGCGAGGACCTGGCTGCCGCCTGGTACGTGGACCATGGCTACGTGGTCGTGGCCCGCAACTGGCGGTGTGGCGCGGGCGAGATCGATCTGGTGGCACGCCGAGATCGGCTTCTGGTGTTCTGCGAGGTCAAGACCCGGTCCAGCGGCGCCTTCGGCACCCCCGCTGAGGCCGTCACCGCCGTCAAGCAGGCCAGGGTGCGTCGTCTGGCCGGCCGGTGGTTGGCAGTCCAGCCCGCGGCTGGTGGCGGCCGCATCCGCTTCGACGTTGCCGCCGTCCTGGGCGGCCGGGTGGAGATCCTCGAGGCTGCGTTTTGAGCCCCCGGCGGGAGGGCGACCTGCGGCCCGACAGTTGGGTCGTCCACGGCGGCCGGCCGCCCATGACGCCCGGCGGTTCTCTCAACCCTCCTGTCGTTCTCAGCTCCACCTTCCATCAGGGGGGTGATCTGGTGTACGGGCGCGAGGACAATCCGACCTGGGAGGCGCTCGAGGTGACGGTCGCGGTCCTCGAGGGAGGAGCGACGGTGGCGTTCGCGTCCGGCATGGGAGCCATCGCCGCCCTGGTCGATACCCTCCCGACTCCCGGCCGAGTCGTCGTCGCCGGCGACGCCTACAACGGCACCCGGCGGTTCCTGCTCGACGCGGCCGAGCGCGGCCGCTTGCGTTTCAGGGCCGTGGACGTGGCCAACACCACCCAGGTCCTCCAGGTGTGCGCGGAGGTGGCGGGCGGTCCGGCGCGTCCCTCAGGCACCAGTGGGGAATTCGGGGCAGGCGGTCTGCTGTGGCTCGAGTCGCCGACGAACCCCCTCTTGGCCATCGCCGACCTGCCTGCCTTGTGCGAGGGGGCCCATGCCCTGGGGATGGACGTGGTGGTCGACAACACCTTCGCCACTCCGCTGCGCCAGAGGCCACTGGATCTCGGTGCGGATGCCGTCGTCCACAGCGCCACCAAGTTCCTCGCCGGCCACTCCGACGTCCTGGCCGGCCTGGTCTGCTCCCAGCGTCGGGACGTGGTGGAGTTGATGCAGACCCGCCGGTCGCTTCACGGTGCGGCCCTGGGTCCGTGGGAGGCGTGGCTCACCCTTCGGGGGATCCGGACGCTGTCTGTCCGGCTCGAGCGTTCACAGGCCAACGCCGCCGCCCTGGCCGAGCGTCTGGTCAACCACCCGGGTGTGGGGCAGGTTCGCTACCCCGGCCTGGTCACCGATCCCGGCCATCAGCTCGCCACCCGCCAGATGCGTGGGTACGGGGCCATCGTCTCCTTCGACGTTCGCGGCGGTGCGGGTCCGGCGGAGGCCGTTGTCGAGGCGACCCGGCTGATCACCGCCGGCACCAGCCTCGGCGGGGTGGAGAGCCTGATCGAACGGCGAGGGCGACTGCAGGGTGAAGAGAGCCTTCCTCCGGGCCTGCTGCGACTCTCGGTCGGCATCGAGGACGTCGAGGACCTCTGGTCTGACCTCGACGCGGCCCTGGCGGTGGTCGGCCCTCACCCCTGAGGATCTCATGACACAGGTGCTAGGTAGGTTCTGAACACCACTCGGTGGTCGGTGTTCGACCCTCCTCACACAGAGCAACAGGAGGTTCTCATGCTCGCCACCGTGGCGTCCGCCACGCTCATCGGCGTGGACGGTCGACCGATCTCGGTCGAAGCCCACGTTTCCAACGGGTTGCCGGGGTTCAGCGTCGTCGGCCTCCCGGACGCTTCCTGCCGGGAGGCGAGGGACCGGGTCCGAGCGGCGATGCTGTCGAGCGGGCTGCGCTGGCCACAGCGACGCATGACGGTCAACCTGGCCCCGTCGGGAGTTCGCAAAGGAGGGGCTTGCCTGGACCTGCCGATCGCCGTCGCCATCCTCGCGGCTGATGGTCAGCTCCCGTCGGGTTGCCTCGACGGCATGGCACTCCTCGGCGAGCTGGGACTTGACGGGTCGGTTCGCCGGGTACCCGGTGTGCTGGCGCTCGTCGATGCCCTGGCCCCAACCGCGGTCGTGGTCCCGGCGTCCGGGGCGAGTGAGGCCGCCCTCATCGATCGCCACCGCATCTGTCCGGCCACGACCCTTCGGGGGGTCGTAGCCGCCCTGCGGGGTGACGAAGGATGGCCACGCTGGCAGCGGTCGGCCCCGCGGGAGGCCGGCGAGTCACAACCCGACCTGGTTGACGTGCGCGGCCAGACCGTGGGCCGCATGGCCGTTGAGGTGGCGGCCGCTGGGGCTCACCACCTGCTGCTCGTGGGCCCGCCCGGCGCCGGCAAGACCATGCTGGCACGGAGGTTGCCGGGCCTGCTTCCTCCGCTGGAGACGGAGCAGGCGCTGGAGGTGACCAGGATCCATTCGGCCGCAGGGATCCCGCTTCCCCCGGAGGTGCTGATTCGCCGTCCACCCTTCCGCGCGCCCCACCACAGCTCGTCAACGGTGTCCCTGATCGGTGGCGGCACCTCCCTCATGCGCCCGGGCGAGGTGTCGTGTGCGACGCACGGAGTGCTGTTCCTCGACGAGCTGGGTGAGTTCTCCTCCGATGTGCTCGACAACCTGCGTCAACCCTTGGAGGAGGGACGGGTCCTGGTGTGCCGGGCCCGTGCCGCCGTGAGCTTCCCGGCCCGCTTCTTGATGGTGGCGGCCATGAACCCCTGTCCGTGCGGCGAGGGCACCGGTCTGAGCGACTGCCGTTGCAGCGTGGTGGCCCGAGCCCGGTACGCCACCCGGGTGTCGGGGCCCCTGCTCGACCGCTTCGACCTTCGGGTCACAGTCGACCGCCCGGACGTCAGCGCCCTGCTGGGCTTGGTCGACTCTTGCGGCTCGGAGGAGTCGTCGGCCACGGTGGCCCGACGGGTGGCCTTCGTCCGGTCGATCAGCCGGCAGCGCGGCGTGGATGCCAACGCTTCCATCCCGTCCGAGCGCCTCGACGATCTGGCCCCGCTCGACCGGGCCGGACGCCACCTGCTCGAGACGAAGCTGCGCGATGGCCGCCTCTCGGCCCGGGGGCTGCACCGGGTCAGGCGGGTGGCGCGGACCGTCGCCGACCTGGCCGGACGTCTTGGACCCGTCGGCGTAGACGACGTCTACGCCGCCCTGGCCCTGCGGGCCGATCCCCTGGGGTTGGAGGCGGTGCCGGCATGACCGCGACGACGGCCGCGGTTCCGGCGCCGGCCGGGGCGTTCGCCCTTGCCCTGGCGGCCCTGCCGGGGATGGGACCAGCGCGCCTGCACCGCTTGATCGCCGGGTTCGGCCCCGGTCCGGCCTGGGAGCGGGTTCTTGCCGGCATGGAGGTTCGGCCGTCGCCATCGCGGGGGGCGGCGTCGGCCCAGCGGCCGTGGGCGTCAGCGGCTCGATCCTTCGACGCGGTCTCCGCCTGGGAGGCGAGTTGCCGCTGCGGCATCCAGGTGACGTGGCCCGGTGACGAACAGTGGCCGCCGGTCTTCATGGATGACCCTCATCCACCGGGCGTGCTCTTCTGGCGGGGCGATCTGGGTGCTCTCCGTCAGCCCGCTGTCGCCGTGGTCGGAACCCGTCGAGCGTCACCGGAGGGTCGCTCGGTCGCCTTCGAGCTCGGTTTCGACCTGGCCCGGGCGGGGGTGCCGGTCGTGTCCGGGCTGGCCCTTGGCATCGACGGTGCAGCCCACGCGGGAGCCCTCCAGGCATGGGAGAGCCGCCTGGTCGGAACGGCCCCGGCGGCCCCCACCATCGGTGTGGCGGCCAGCGGCGTCGACGTCATCTACCCCCGGCGTCACGCCGACCTGTGGAAGCGGGTCATCGATTCCGGCGCCGTGGTGTCGGAGACACCTCCGGGCGGCCCGCCGTCGTCTTGGCGGTTCCCCGCCCGCAACCGGATCATCGTTGCTCTGGCGCGCATGGTGGTGGTCGTCGAATCCCACGTCTCCGGCGGGTCGTTGGTGACTGTCGAGACGGCCCTGGCCCGGGGTGTGGAGGTGCGAGCCGTGCCCGGAC
>JALYVP010000052.1:12670-15238 GCA_030853185.1 Actinomycetota bacterium
GCCCGGACCGGTCCGGGCCCCGACGTCCGCCGGCCCCAATCAGCTGCTCTGTGAGGGGGCGGCACCCGTACGCCACGCCGGTGATGTGCTCGACGGGCTGGGGATGCTCGGCGTCTGGCCTCCGCCTACGACCCGCCGCCGGCCGGCGCTCGGCGGCCGGCACCCGCCCCTCGATGCCGACGCCGAGTCCGTGTGTCAGGCGGTGGGTTGGCATCCGACGTCCTGCGGCCAGATCGTTCAGCGCACCGGCCTACCTCTCGGCTCGGTGAGCCGGCATCTCGACCAGCTGGAGGTCCTGGGACGGATCACCCGGGAAGGCGACCAGTGGAGCCAGAGCACGAAAGGTGGGGGCCGAGCTCCGTGAGCTCGCATGGCGCGTCATGACTTACGTCCCAGGACCGGGCGCGCCGGTCGTGAAAGCTCCGGAGCCGGGCCCGCCTGTCGTGTGCGATACCATGGATGCCGTCCCCAACTCGGGGGATCCGAGCAGCCTCTGACACACCCACGGTCGTCGCCCAAGGGCGATGCACGAGTCAGCGGTGGCGAGCAACCGATGGGAAAGTGAGGAACACGTGGCCGTTGTCACGATGCGACAACTGCTTGAGGCCGGGGTGCACTTCGGTCATCAGACCCGACGCTGGAACCCCAAGATGAAGCGGTTCATCTTCGGTGAGCGCAATGGGATCTACATCATCGACCTCAACCAGACCCTGGAGCGGATCGACACCGCCTACTCCTACGTTCGCGACCTGGTCGCGGAGGGCGGGGCGGTCCTCTTTGTCGGAACCAAGAAGCAGACTCAGGATCCCGTCGCCCGTTACGCCACCGAGTGCGGCATGCCGTACATCAACGAGCGGTGGCTGGGCGGCATGCTCACCAACTTCAACACCATCTCCGGACGGGTGAAGAAGATGCAGGAGTACGAGCGCATGCGGTCCGCCGGCGACTTCGAGGCTATGCCGAAGAAGGAGGCGCTGATCCTCAGCCGGGAGCTCGACAAGCTGCAGCGAAACCTCGGCGGCATCCGGGGCATGTCCAAGCCGCCCGAGGCCGTGTTCGTGATCGACACCAAGAAGGAGCACATCGCCGTCACCGAGGCCAACAAGCTCGGTCTGCCGATCGTCGCCGTGGTTGACACCAACTGCGACCCTGACCTCATCCAGTACGTCATCCCCGGCAACGACGACGCCATCCGGGCCGGGACGCTGATGTGCCGGGTGATCGCAGACGCCGTCGAGGAAGGCCGGTTCATCGCCGCTCGACGAGGCGTGGTGACTGCGGGCGTGGCGGCCGAGCCGGCGCCGTTCGACCCCGAAGAGGAGCAGCGTCGGGCCGAGCAGCAGCGGGAGGCGCGTCGCCAGGCGGCCCTCCAGGCGGCCGAGCGTGAAGCACGATTGGCTGCTTCCCGGCAGGCCGTCGACGAGGCACCCGAGATGCCCGCCCCCGCGCCCCCGGCCGATGCAGCTGTCCCGGCCGATGCAGCCGGCCCGATGGTGACGACTCCGGAGACCGCCGCCGCCCCGGCCGACCAGCCGGCAACCAGCACCCAGGAGTAGAGAGAACCATGGCAGACATTTCGGCCACGGACGTCAAGGCGCTACGGGACTTCACCGGCGCCGGCATGATGGACGCCAAGCGGGCCTTGGTGGAGACCGGCGGAGACTCCGAGAAGGCGGCCGCGTGGCTGCGCGAGCGTGGCCTGGGCAAGGCCGCCGAGCGTTCCGGGCGGGAGAACGCCGAGGGCGCGGTCGCCGTTGCCATCACCCCCGATGGTTCGGCGGGGGCGATCGTCGAGCTCAAGTCGGAAACGGACTTCGGAGCCAAGTCGCGGCAGTTCGTCACCCTTGTCAACGACCTCGCCGCGTCCATCGCCGCGGAGGGCGAGCAGACCGGTCTGGCCTACCACGCCGACGCCGTCGACGACCTCAAGGTGACCATCAAGGAGAACATCGACGTCGGTACGGTCACCCGTTTCGAAGCGCCAGCCGGCCACGTCCTCAACTCCTATCTGCACGTCCAGAACGGCCGCGGGGTCAACGCCATCCTCGTCGAATTGGATGGGGGCTCCGCCGAGCAGGCGCACGACATCGCCGTGCACATCGCCTTCGGGCGCCCCGGTTACCTTTCGCGCCATGACGTGCCCGCCGACGCGGTTGCCGCCGAGCGGGCAACCCTCGAAGTCGAGACCCGCAACGAGGGCAAGCCGGAGGCCTCCCTGCCCAAGATCATCGAGGGCAAGTTGACCGGTTGGTTCAAGCGGGTGCCCGGCGGTGTCCTGCTCGAGCAGCCGTATGCCAAGGACGACAAGATCAACGTCGCCACCAAGCTCGGCGACGTCTCGGTCGTCCGCTTTGCCCAGGCTCTGATCGGGAGCTGATACCGGCTCTCCTGACGGGGCACTACAGTGGCTCGGTCGTGAGCAAGCCGCCGTGGAAGAGGGTCGTGCTGAAGCTCTCGGGGGAGGCGTTCGCCAGTGATGCCGCCGACGAGGCCATCGACGGGACGATCGTCGAGCGTATCGCTGCCGAGATAGCCGAGGGCCGGGCGAGCACCAACACACAGATCGCC
>JALYVP010000291.1 GCA_030853185.1 Actinomycetota bacterium
CCGTCGAACTGGACGACCGGGTACACCGGACGGCCATCGCCGCGGTGCAGCCGCCGCCGGCCAGGGCCACCGCTTCGGCTGACGCTTCCTTGGCCAGCTCATCCAAATGCATCGTTATGCTTCAACCTTCTCTACCAGCAGGGGATAGCTCACGTTGTGGGCATTGAGCGCGGACGCCGCTTGTCAGGGCGGCGCCCGGCGGCGGCGACGCCGGGCCAGCAGGTGGGCGCCCAGGCGTAGGCCCCCGGCGACGGCCCGGAGGGGAGCGGTGAGGACATTCCCCAACGTCGTCGGCGAGGCATCCCGGGCGGGGCTGACACTCAGGGCGGCCAGCAACCGGTCGGTGTCGACGTCGCCCACCACGATGAACACGTCCTTGGCCGTCCCGTCCTCGCTGCCCAACCGGGCCCCTTCGACGTTGACCCCCTGGGCGTGGAGGTGGCCGGCGATGGCCCACAGCAGGCCGATCCGGTCCGGCGCCTCGATCTGGATCATGGTCCGCCCGTAGCCCTGGGGGTGGCTCTCGATGGCCACCGGGTCGCTCGGTTCCCACGACACATCGGCGGTCCCGTCGCCGATCAGGCCTCGGCGGAGCCGGTCACCCAGGCGTTCCCAGTCGTCGTCGGTGGCGGTGGCGGGCCCGCCCACGGTGACGCGTTGCAGGGCGACGCGGCTGCTCTCGAGCACGGTGACCGCGGCGCCGGTCACCGCCAGGCCCTCGTTGGCCAGCACCGCCGCCGTCGCCGTCAGCAACCCGGGACGGTCGGTGGTCACCACCGTGATGCGCCAGGCGCCGGTCTGGTCGGTCCCCTTGACCACGGCCCGCACCTCGCCCGCCTCGAGCGGCGGGTGGCACAGCACGATCTCGCCGGCCACCACGTCGTCTCGCTCGCCCAGCAGCCACAGGGCGTTGGTCTCGGCCAGGAACTCCTCGACCAGGTCCTCGGGGAGGCTGGTCGGCTCCAGCAGTTGGCGCAGGACCGCTGCGGAGGCCATGCCCGAGGATAATGGGCCTGGGGCCGCGGGTTCAGCCGTCGAGCCCCGGCAGCGGGGGTTGGTCGGCAACGAGGTCGTCCGGGTAGGGGCTTTCGATCGTGGTTGCGGGTCGCAGGGCGCGAATGGTGTCCCAAGCTCGGCGCAGCGCCGGTGTCGGCGTGTAGTGACGGGCTCGCTTCTCGCCGTGGGGCTCCAGCAGTCCAGCCTCCGCCATGGCTCGCAGGTCTCGGGTGGCGGTGGCATCTGTGATCTCCTCGCCGGAGGTGCTGAGGATCACCTTGACGTAGAGCGATCGACGGAGTCGCCAGCCTCGAGCGGCGTCACAGAGCGCCCCGATGCAACGGTCGGGGAGGTGGTGGGTCGTGGCGAGCTGGTCGCAGCGGTCCCAGAGGGCTTCGGTCTCCCTGATGCGACGCAGGACGGTCACGGCCTGGCGGTGGTGTGCTGTCAGGCAGAACTCGATCCACGGGCGAGCGCTCCAGTCCGGGTGCCAGTTCCCTTGGCTGACCTCGGTGAGAACCTCGTAGTAGTGGGCGGTGTTGTGCCCGAGGTACTCCTCGATGCTGGCGAACTCGGGGGAGATGATCCCCTCCTTGGCCAGCACCAGCGATTGGAGGCAACGGGCCATGCGGCCGTTGCCGTCACTGAACGGGTGGATCAGGGCCAGGTTGAGATGCGCCATGGCGGCCGTGATCATCGGGTCATCATCTGCGGTGTTGATCTGTTCGATCATTTCGGCCATGAGCGGTTCGAGCTTCTCGCGTTGAGGGGCGGTGTAGACGCTGTGTCCGTCTTGGTCCTCGACCCAGATCCCCCCTGGACGCCATTGGCCCGGATGCCTGCTCAAGTCATGCTTGAGCATCATGAAGTGAAGTGACCTGATCAGTGACTCATCGACCCGCACGGGCCCGCCCGCGAGCTGCAGCACGTACGTCATGGCATCCCGGTAGCCGGCGATCGCCGCTCTCGTCTCCTCGCTGGCTCCCAGAGGCTCTTCGTCTTCGACGATCGCTGCCACGTCTTCGACACTGGCGTGGTAGCCCTCGATGGAATTGGAGCCCTGCACAGCCCGGGCCAGAGTCGTCCGGCGCAGACTTCCGTACCAGCGCCGCGGTTCGCGGAGGAAGAAGCGCAGTTCCTGGCGGAGCCGGTCGATTGCCTCCAGAGCAGCTTCATCAGCGGCTCGCCGTGGAGGGGTGGCGTAGATCACGCGGCCATCCTACCGACTTATCCACACATTGTGTAGATAAGATATCCTCATGCGAAGGGCCTATCGACGTCGGCTAGCGACATCGGTCCCCTCTCGGCGAGGGAGGTCGAGCACTGGCTTGCGCCCGGCCCCACCCGGCGACCATTGTGGACGTTCTCTTTATGACACATCCGGACGTCCCGGCGGAGCAGGTCCATGTGGATCATGCGTACGGGCGGTTGGGGGCGATGCGCGCCGCTGCCGCTACCAGGCTGGCGGACGCCTTCGGTGAGCGGGGCGGCACCTTCCAGTCCTTCACCGAGCGCGACATCCGGGTCCGCAACAGCCTGAGCCGGCTGGACCAGCTGCAGATCGGGCGGGAGTCGCTGATCTTCGGGCGCATCGACCCCCAGCCGGGCGAGGAAGACCTCGAGGAGGCGTTCCACATCGGTCGCCTGGCCGTGTCCGACATCGACCAGGAGCCCCTCGTCGTCGACTGGCGGGCCCCGGTGGCCGAGCCGTTCTACCGGGCCACCGGCGCCCACCCCATGGGCCTGCGCCGGCGGCGCCACTTCCTCACCGAGGGCCAGGCCGTCCTCGACCTCGAGGACGAGCTGTTCGACCGCGACGGCGACGACTCGGGGGTCGGCCTGGGGCTGTCGGGGCCCCAGGTCCTCCTCGCCGCCCTGGAGCGGTCCCGCACCGGGCACATGCGCGACATCGTCGCCACCGTCCAGCGCGAGCAGGACGAGATCATCCGGGGGAACCTGCCGGGCATCCTCGTCGTCCAGGGCGGCCCCGGCACCGGCAAGACGGCCGTCGCCCTGCACCGGGCCGCCTACCTGCTCTACACCCACCGGTTCCCGTTGGAGACCCAGGGGGTGCTGGTCGTCGGCCCCAACCCGACGTTCCTGCGCTACATCGAACACGTCCTGCCGTCGCTCGGCGAGAGCGGTGTGCAGCTCTCCACCGTCGCCGGCCTGGTCGGCGAGGTGACCGTCCGGGCCACCGACGACACCGAGACCGAACGGCTGAAGGGCGACGCCCGCATGGCCCGGGTCATCGCCCACGCCGTGCGGGACCGCCAGCGCCCGCTGCGCCGGGCCCTGGAGATCCCCCATGGGCGCACCACCCTGCGGCTCACGCCGGAGGCGACCGCCCAGATCGTCACCGCCGCCCGCCGCCGGCCCGGCACCCACAACGCGCGGCGCCGCACCGTCGAGACACTGTTGTGGCGCTACCTGGCCGAGCAGCTGGCCCGCCGCCTGGAGCGCAACGCCACCGAGCTGGAGGCGGCCGCCGAACCGCCGACCCCGGCCGACCTGGGCCGCGAGCTGCAGCGCCTGCCCATGGTGGCCGAGAGCCTCGACCGGATGTGGCCGGTCCTGACCCCCGCCGAGCTCATCCACGACCTGTTCGGGGCCCTCCCGCTGATCGAGCTGGCCACCAGGGGCCAGGTCGACCCGGCCGAGGCCAAGCGGCTGCACCGGTCCCGCAGCGCCCAACCCTCCGAGGCGGCGTGGACCCCCGCCGACCTGGCCCTGCTCGACGAGGCCGGGGCCCTGCTCGGTCCCGTCCGGCGCCGCCAGAGCAGCGACGAACCCGACATCCGGGCGTTCGGTCACATCGTCGTCGACGAGGCCCAGGACCTGTCGCCCATGCAGCTGCGGATGCTGGCCCGCCGCTCCCTGTCAGGGTCGATGACCGTGGTCGGCGACATCGCCCAGTCCACCGGGGCGTGGGCCCCCGACGGCTGGGCCGACGTCGTGGCGCACCTTCCCGCCGCCCGGCCGTGGCGCCAGGTCGAGCTCACCGTCAACTACCGGACACCGAGCGAGATCATGGATCTGGCCGGCCGGGTGCTGGCCGCCACCGAGCCGGACATGCGACCGCCCGAATCGGTACGAGCCAGTGGGGAATTTCCTCGCCTGGTGGCCACCGCCGCCACCGGGGAGGACCCGGTGGCGGCCCTGGCGCCGGCGGTCGTCGCCCAGATAGCCGACGCCGACGATGCCGGCACCGTCGCCGTGATCGTCCCCGCCCCCTACGCGGACGAGATCTCCGAGGCCCTGACCGCGGCCGGGGTGGCCCATGGCCAGGTC
>JALYVP010000292.1 GCA_030853185.1 Actinomycetota bacterium
CCCTTGCCTTTACCGTTGTCGCGGTCGCGGTCGCGGCGGCCCGGCGGCGTCATCGCCGGCCCAGGACGGTGACGGCCAGGCAGGCGATGCCCTCGCCGCGTCCGAGGGCACCCAGGCCCTCGGCCCGCTTGGGTTTGACGCTCACGTCGGCGCCGACCACCTGTGCCACCCGGTCGGCCATGGCCATGACGTGGGGGGCGAGCCGGGGAGCCTCGGCGATGATGGTAACGTCGACGTTGCCGACCTCCCACGCCGGGCTGATCTTCGCCTCCATCACCCGGGTCAGCAGGACCATGCTGTTGACATTGGCCCAGGCCTGCTCGGACGCCGGGAACAGGGCCCCCAGGTCCCCCTCCCCTGCCGCCCCCAACAGGGCGTCGGCCACGGCGTGGGCGACCACGTCGGCGTCGCTATGGCCGACCAGGCCGGGACCGTCGATGGCCACCCCGCCGAGGATCAGGCGGCGGGCCGGGTCGGCGCTGAACGGGTGGATGTCGAAACCCTGGCCGATCCGGGGCAGGCTCATGTCGGGTCCTCTCTGGCGATGAGGGCGGCGGCCATCACCAGGTCATCGGGACTGGTGATCTTCATGCTGCGGCTGCTGCCGGGCACCCGCTCCACCCGGCCGCCCAACGCCTCCACCAGGGCGGCGTCGTCAGTGGCGTCCGTAGCCGCCGAATGGGCTCGGCGCAGGACCCCGGCCCGGAACGCCTGGGGGGTCTGGACCGCCACCAGACGGTTGCGGTCGAGGGTGCGAAGGGTGCCGTCGGTAGCCACCTCCTTCACCGTGTCGGTCACGGGGATCACTGGTATGGCGGCGTCGGCGCCGCCGGTCACGGCGGCCAGCACCGCCCTCCACACCGAAAGGGCGACGAGAGGACGGGCGGCGTCGTGGACGGCGATGATCTCGGCGCTGAGCGGCACCGCGCCCAGGCCGGCCCGGACAGAGGCGGATCGGCTGGGTCCGCCGGCGACGACAGCGTCGGCCTCCCACCCGGACGGATCCAGGGCGCCCACCGCCACGACCTCGGGGGGGAGGACGGCGACGACGCCCCGGCAGGCCTGGCGGGCCGACGCCAGCGACCAGGCCAGGACCGGTCGGCCGGCCAGGTCGGCGAACTGCTTGAGCGCTCCGAAGCGACTCCCGGTCCCGCCGGCGACGACGACGGCCCACGCTTCCGGATGCCGGCCGCTGAGGTTCAGGGCAGGGCCTCGTCCAGCTTCTCCTCGGCCTGCTCCTCGGACACGCCGATGGCGAAGGTCAGCTCGGACACGAGGATCTGCCGGGCCCGGTTCAGCATCCGCTTCTCGCCGGCCGACAGGCCCTTGTCCTTGTCCCGGCTGGAGAGGTTCCGCACCACCTCGGCCACCTGGTAGATGTCGCCGGACTTCAGCTTCTCCACGTGGTTCTTGTAACGGCGGGACCAATTGGTCGGCATCCGCACATCCTTCTTGCGGAGAACGTCGAAGACCTCTTCGACCTCTTCGTCGTTGATCACCTCGCGCAGGCCGACCTCGTCGGTGTTGTCGGCGGGGACCATCAGGACCAGGTCTCCGTAGGCCAGGCGGAGCACCAGATACTCCTTCTTCTCCCCGAAAGCCTCCTTGATCTCCCGGCGCTCCACCACGGCAGCGCCGTGGTGGGGATAGACAACTTTGTCTCCAACATCGAACGGCATGAGGCTCCAGGCGCAGTGAGGGCCCACCCAGGGTACCGGACCTGGGGATAGAGCCCGGATCGCCGGCCGGGTCGTCCCGCAGGGGATCGGCACGGTATCGTTTCGTTTGGCATGGACGACCTTGCACTCCTCGCACGCTCCGATCTGTTCTCGGCTTTCGACGGGGACGCCCTCAACCGGTTGCTGATCGGTGCCCGGCCGCTGCGCTGCGACCGGAATCAGACCATCTTCGCCGAGGGAGACGATCCCGGAGAGTTGTTCGTGGTCCGCTCCGGCCGCATCGCCATCGGGCGGCGCTCCGCCGACGGGCGCGAGTCGCTGGTCGCCCTGATGGAGGTCGGCGACCTGTTCGGGGAGATGCCGCTGTTCGATTCCGGTGAACGTTCAGCGTCGGCGAGGGCCCTCGAGCCATCCGAGGTCCTGCGCATCCCCTATTCGTTGGTCCGCACCGAGCTCGACACCCGCCCCCACCTGCTCTGGGACGTGGTCAATCTCCTCGCCCAGCGGCTGCGATCCACGGATTCGGCCCTGGCCGATGCGGTCTTCCTGGACGTGACGGGCCGGACCGCCAAGCGCCTGCTCGAGTTGGCCGGCGCCGCCGACGAGTTCGTGCTGCCCATCACCCAGGAGGAGCTGGCCGGCCTGGTCGGGGCGTCGCGCGAGCGGGTCAACAAGTCCATTGCCGCCTTCATCCGCCTGGGCTGGATCGACCAGTTGGACCGCCGGTACCGCATCGTGGACCGCGAGCGGCTGGCCCAGCGCTCCCGCTGAGGTCAGCTGTAGCGGTCGAGGATGCTGGACTCGGCCAACCGGGCCAGGCCGTCCTTGACGGTCACGGCCGTGGCTTCGTCGACCCCGTCGATGGTGGCCAGCTCCTCGATCGACGCCCCGATCACCTTTTGCAGGTTGTCGCAGCGAGCCACGATGTTGGCGATCACGGGCGGCGGCAGCCGGGGGATCTTTCCCAGCAGCCGGTAGCCGCGAGGAGCGGCGCTGGCGTCGAGGTCGACCGCCCCGCTGTGGCCGCCGCCCAGCGCGACGGTGTCGGCGACCACGCCGGCGTCGAGCAACTGGTCGGTCTCCAGGCCCTGGAGGGCCCGGAGGGCGACATCGACGGCCGCTGTCCGCTCGTCGACCACGTAGTCGCGGATGACGTCGCGGCGGTCGTCTTCCACCCCGGCCAGCAACTCGTCGGCCTGGAGCCGCACCAGGCGGCCATCGGTGCCCAGCTCGACGATGGAGCCGGCCACTTCCTGGGCGATGCGGCGGACCATCTCGGCCCTTTGCAGGACGGTGGTGACCTCGCGCTGGGTGACCAGATCCTCCACTTCGAGCGCCGAGAGGGATGCGGTCACCGCGTTGAGCCGTTCCCGGTAGCGCTCCAGGGTCTGCAAGGCCTGGTTGGCCCGGCCCAGCAACCGGGCCACGGTGGCGAGGACGTGCTTGTGGGCGCCCCGGTACAGGGTGATGACCGACATGTCCTCGGACACGGCGATCACCGGGACGTCGATGCTGCGGGCCACCCGCTCGGCGGTGCGGTGCCGGGTGCCCGTCTCCACGGTCGGCACCGTCGGGTTGGGCACCAGGTGGACGTTGGCCCGGGCGATGCGCCCGGCGTCCGCGGCCAGGATGATGGCGCCGTCCATCTTGGCCAGCTCGGACATGCGCTGCGGACTGAAGCTGGAGTCGACCAGGAAGCCGCCCGAGCAGATCTCCAGCACCTCGGGCCCGTCGCCGACAATGACCAGCGCCCCCTTGTTGGCCTGCAGGACGCGGTCGAGACCCTCCCGCAGGGGTCGCCCCGGGGCGATGGCGCTGAGCGCCGCCACCATGGTCGGATCGAGCGCCTCCACCTGACAATCCTACCGAGAAGTCGGGGCCGCCTTCCTGCCACTCTCCATCTGGGGGCTGCCCCCCCGTCCCCCACCCGGTCCCAGGACCGACCCGATGGCGTCGATGAGCGTGGTGGCCCGCACCGCATCCATTGGCCCTCCTTCCGGCGCTGAGGCGGGGATGACAGCCCTGGTGAACCCGAGCCGGCTGGCTTCGGCCAGCCGGCGAGCGGTGTGCGCCACCTGCCGCAGCTCGCCCCCCAGCCCGACCTCGCCGATGGCGACCAGATCGTGGGGGAGCGCCCGGTTGTCGGCCGCCGACGCCAGGGCCAGGCACACGGCCAGGTCCGCCCCCGGCTCGCTGATCCGCACCCCCCCGACGGCCGACAGGTAGACGTCCCGATTGGCGAGCTTGGTCCCCGCCCGGTTGGCCAGTACGGCGACGAGAAGGGCCAGACGGTTGGCGTCCAGGCCCGACACCGACCGCCGGGGGGCGGGGAGGTTGGTGGTGGTCACCAGCGCCTGGATCTCCACCAGGAGCGGGCGGTAGCCCTCCATGGCCGGGAAGACCACGGAGCCCGGTGTGCCCTCCCGCCGGTCGCCGAGGAACAGCCCGCTCGGATCGGGAACCCCGATCAGGCCGTCCTCGGTCATCTCGAACAGGCCGAGCTCGCCGGTGGCACCGAAACGGTGCTTGACCGTCCGTACCAGACGCAGGGCATGGTGGCGGTCACCGTCGAAGCTGATGACCGTGTCCACCAGGTG
>JALYVP010000293.1 GCA_030853185.1 Actinomycetota bacterium
GGTGGTGGGGACGGTGATGAGCGGGCTGCTCCTCGGTGTTCTCCTGGCTCGGACGCTCGCTGGTCTGGTGGCCGGGGCCGCCGGCTGGCGGGTGGTCTACGCCGCCGGCGCCGTGCTCATGGTCGGACTGGCGGTGGTGCTCGCCGTCGTCCTGCCCGCTGACCTTCCCCAGGCGACGCTCGCCTACCCCCGGTTGTTGCGCAGCAGCCTGAGCCTTTGGACCCACGAGCCGCTCCTTCGCCGGCGGGGCTACCTCGGCGGCCTCGGGTTCGCTGCCTTCAGTGTGTTCTGGACGACCATCGCCTTCCTGCTGGCGGGGCCGCCGTACCACTACGGCACGATCGTCATCGGCCTGTTCGGCTTGGTGGGGGCGGCCGGGGCCCTGTGCGCGTCGTTCGCCGGCCGGCTGGCCGACCGCGGCCTGTCCCGGCCCGCCACCGCGGTCTTCGCGGTGCTGGTGGCGACTTCGTTCCTGCCCATCTGGTTCGGTCGCCACTCGCTGGTCGCCCTCATCGTCGGCATCATCGCTCTCGACATCGGCGTCCAGGGCCTGCAGGTGACCAACCAGAGCCTCATCTACCGCCTGGCCCCCGAGACCCGCAGCCGGGTGACGTCGGTCTACATGGTCATGTACTTTGCCGGCGGCGCCGCCGGGTCCGCCGTGGGCGGCGCCGTCTACGCCCAGGACGGCTGGGCTGGGATCTGCCTGGTCGGCGGAGTCATCGGCGCCCTAGCTGCAGCGGTGTGGGCCTTCGACGCTCTGCGGCCCACCGCCCTCGACACCGCCGGTGCCTCCGCCGTCGCCCTCGACGATGAGGCCCAGGCAGCGGTCGCGGTCAGCCCAGAACCTACGGGGACCCAAGCACCACCGAGCCAGTGAGCGTCACCCACGGGTGGTCCAGCGGCCTGCCCGCTGGGTTTGCCGTTCTCGACGTCACCACTTTCGTGCCGCGTCACGAACGCCGGCGGGCGGCCAGGTCGGCAAAGAACCGCACCCGGTCGGGATCGTCGACGGCGGCCAGCTGGCAGGCGGCGTCGACCTCGGCGCCGGCCAGGATGCGCTTGATCGGCACCTCGAGCTTCTTGCCCGTCCGGGTGTGCGGGAGGCCTTCCACGGCGATGATCTCGTCGGGGACATGGCGCGGTGAGGCCCGGTCGCGAATGGCGGCGCGGATCCGGTCCCGCAGGCCGTCGTCGAGCTCGACGCCGGCTTCGAGCACCACGAACAACGGCATCCAGTAACCGCCGTCGGGCTGGTCGACGCCGACGACCAGGGACTCGGTGATCTCGGGAAGCTGTTCGACGACCTGGTAGATGTCGCTGCTGCCCATCCGCACACCGTGGCGGTTCAGGGTGGAGTCCGAGCGGCCGTGCACGACCACGCTGCCCCGGTCGGTGATGGTGACCCAGTCACCGTGGCGCCACACCCCCGGGTAGAGATCAAAGTACGCCTCGCGGTAAAGGCTGCCCTCGGGGTCGTCCCAGAACCAGACCGGCATCGACGGCATGGGCCGGGTGACCACCAGCTCCCCCACCTCGCCGATGGTCGCCACACCGGCCGGGTCCCAGGACTCCACCGCCGCGCCGAGGCAGCGGCACGCCATCTCTCCGACTCGCACCTCCACGTTCGGTGCCCCGCCCACGAAGGCGGTGACCATGTCGGTGCCGCCCGAGATCGACAGCAGCGGCACATCGGCGGACACGTTGGCGAGGTACCATTCGTGGGAGGAAGGAGCCAGGGTCGACCCGGTCGACCCGACGGCCTTGAGCGCCGACAGGTCGTGATCGGCCGACGGCGTGATCTTGGCCTTCTCGCAGGCCAGCAGGTAGCCGGCACTCATCCCGAGCACGTCAAGGTGCTCGGCGGCAGCCAACGCCCACAGCGCCCCGGCGTCGGGATGGACCGGGCTGCCGTCGTGGGTCACGATCGTTGCGCCGACCAGGAGACCGGCGAGGTTGAAGTTCCACATCATCCACGACGGGCTCGTGTACCAGCAGAACCGCCGGCCCGGACCCAGGTCCCAGTGCAGAGCCATCGACTTGAGATGCTCGAGCACCACGCCGCCGTGGCCGTGGACGATGCCCTTGGGGGTACCCGTCGTGCCCGAGGAGAACAGGACCCACAATGGATGGTCGAAGGCCACGGGGACCGTCTGCAGCTCGTCGTCGCCGGCCGTCGCGTCCGACCAGGGCGTGGTGTCGGCCACCACGCCGGTGCCGACGGTGTCGATCAGGACGGTGGCCCGCAGCTGCGGCAACCGGCGGCGCAACTCGGCGACCGCGTCGCAGCGGTCATGGACCTTGCCGCCGTAGCGGTAGCCGTTGGCGGCGATCAGGACCACGGGCTCGAGCTGGCCGACACGGTCGGCCGCCGCCGGCGGCGCGTAGTCCTGCCCGCAGGCGGCCCACACCGCGCCGATCGAGGCGGTGGCCAGGAACGCCACCACCGCTTCCGGGACGTTCGGCACGTAGCCGACAACGCGATCCCCTTCCCCGACGCCGGCGGCCTGCAGGGTGGCAGCCAGGGCGCCGGTCTGGCGGACCAGGTCGCCCCAGGTCAGGAGCCGGCGCCCACCGGCCTCGTCCGTGCCGATCACCGCCACCTCCCCCGCTCGGTCCCCCGTGGCATGGCGGGCGACCTGGTCGACGTAGTTCACGGTGACGTCGGGGAACCACACCGCTCCCGGCATGCTGTCGTCGACGAGGATCCGATCCGGGGCCAGCCGGCCCCCCGGCACGTTCCCGGCGACGTCGCACCAATCCCAGACCGCAGCCCAGAACTCGGCCAGGTGCTCGACCGACCAGGTGCGCAACGCCTCGTAGTCCCCCACGGCAACGCCATGGCGGTCGGCCACCCCGGCGGCGAAGCGGACGATCTGCGCCTCGCCCCCCGTGGCCGACAACTCTGTCGCCGGCGTCGCGTTCCCCGCCATCAGTGGAGACCGCCGGCGACCATCGATCCCCCGTCGACCACCAGCGTCTGACCGGTGATCCATGAGGCAGCGTCGGAGGACAGGAACACGACCGCGTTGGCCACATCGGCCGGTTCGCCCAGCCGGCGCAGGGGCAGGCGGTCGGCCAGTTGGGCGCCGTAGGTCTCGACCAGGGCGGCCGCCATGTCTGTCTTGACCAGACCGGGAGCGACGGCGTTGACCCTGACCTTCGGGCCCAGCTCGCTGGCCAGTTGGCGGGTCAGATGGATGAGGGCGGCCTTGGTGGCGTTGTAGAAGCCGATGTTGGCCTCGATGCTGTAACCGCCAACCGACGCCACGTTGATCACCACCCCGCCCTGCTCCGCCATGCTGCGGTGCCAGGCCAGGTTCGACCAGAAGATGGGGGCGATCTGGTTGACCGCCGCCGTCTTGACCGCCCGCGCCGCGTCGATGTCGATGGTTGGCCCGTAGTACGGGTTGGTGGCGGCATTGTTGACGAGGATGTCGATGCGGCCGAATCGTTCGATGGTGGCGTCGACGCAGGCCGCGGCCGCATCTGGGTCCCCGGCGTTGGCCACATGCCAGGCCACGTCCCCCTCGATGGTGGCGGCCGCCTCCTCCAGGGCGCCGGCCTTGCGCGACGACAGCATGACTGCCGCCCCGGAACGAGCCAGGGCCTGGGCGGTGGCCAGGCCGATCCCTCGCGAGGACCCGGTGACCAGGGCCACCTTGCCGTCCACTCGCAGGTCCATCAGGTCCGGGCCTCGGGTGGATCCACGACGGCCAGGACCTCGTCGAGGGCGACGGCCTGGCCGGCGCTGACCCGAAGCTCGGTGACGGCGCCGTCGACCGGGGCGACAACGGTGTGCTCCATCTTCATGGCCTCGACAATGACGAGTGGCGAACCGACGACCACGCTGTCGCCCTTGGCCACCGACACCGACAAGACCGTACCCGGCATGGGGCTCGTCACCGGCCCGCCGGCCCCCTCCACGGCGCCGGCGGCGGCGTCGAGGACGTGGCGGCGGACCCGCCAGGTGTGGCCGTCGCAGGCCAGGAACCGGTCCTCGCCGTCGCCCGCAACCGTCCAGGTGCGGGCCGTGCCGTCGAGGACCACGCCCAGCCGTCCCGGTCCGGCCCACGCCGCCCGCCCCGAGCGGCCCGGACCGTCGTCGACGGTGACGATGGCGGCCCCGGCCCGACCGCGCACGGCGACGGCCACCCGGCGACCGTCGACGCTGAGGTCGAGCTGGGTGGTGGCGGCATCGCCCACCCGCCACCCGCCCGGGAGGTCCCAGGGGTCGACGACGGCGCCGCCCACGGCGGGCGGCTCAGCATCGA
>JALYVP010000294.1 GCA_030853185.1 Actinomycetota bacterium
CTTCTACTCCGATTACACCGAGGTTTGGGTGGACTTTCGCACTGTTGAGTGGGCTGCTCGGAGGCCAGAAATGGGAGAAGTCGCTGGTCCTATGCTGCGGTGGCGAGGATGTCGATCATCCCGTCGACGATTTTCTGGTTGACGGGTTCCGAGGACGACATTGTTGTAATTCGGTTGGACCATAGCGTCCGGCGGAGAGCTGCGGTGGCATCGAGGAAGCTCGGGGTGGCCTTCTTCGTGTACCAGGGTCGGGGGATCCAGGTTCGGGCCGCTCGGTGGGTGGGGATGTACCACGCCCAGATCGCCGCGTAGAGCCACAGCGACATGGAGGCGGCCCGTTCGGGGCCGAGGTGCTTCCAGCATTGCGGGTTCTCGGCACCGAGGATCTGCTTCACTTCCCGGTTGACACATTCGATCGACCAGCGCCCGGCGTAGAGGGAGGCAACCCAGGCTGGGTTGGCGTCGAGGTCGGTGGTGAAGAAGAAGTCGTCGTGCATGATCCCGGCTGGGTCGCGCACGATCACCAGGAGCATCTGATGGTTGTGGTCGATGGAGTACCACAGCACAGGCGTCGACCACACCAACAGCTGCTTGGGGCGTCCCCGCCAGTCCAGGTCGGCTCGGGTGAAGTCGTTGTCGATGAGCCCGGCGGCCATCTGGGTGGGGGTGGCCAGGCGGGCACCTCGGGTTCGGGGCCGGCCCCGCTTGCCGCTGCGGGCCGGGGCGGGCTCGTACAATGCGGCGTCGCGGCGCATCCGGGAGGTCACCGTGGTGCGGGGAAGGGCCCGGCCGGCCAGGCAGGCGTAGGCGCCGTCACCGCAGAGACAGAAGTGGCGCTCGGGTAGCCATGCGGCCAGTTCGACGATGATGTCGGCGGCGAGCTCGGTGGTCTTCGGGCCGTTTTTGCGGTGCAGGCGGACACCGACGGGAACGCCGACGGGCATGGCGCCCCATGGGGGGCGCACCCGCAAGGTGACCACGACCAGGTTGAGCCCGGTGGCGTAGACGACCCTGTTCCTCGTGGAACGCACCGCGTCCCTGAAGCTGCCGGCGCCATCGATTCTGCGCCCCGACTTGTTGTAGAGGGTGTCGTCGACGTCGAGGACCACGGCGCCGCTCGGGCACAACGCAGCCACCATGTGGACTACCAGCACCTTCCACATCGCCGCGGCCGACCAGCGCCCGGAGCGGAAGAAGCGGTGATAGGCGTCATGGGCCCGGCGGCCCTCCGGGTCGCCTGCTGTGATCATGGCGGTGACCGTGCGCCGACCGGGGGCGAGCACCCAGCCGGTGAGCAGCGTGGTGAAGATGGCCAGGCTCGGAGCGGTAAAGCAGCTTGTCGTCAGAGCCACCAGCTCGTCCCAACGGTCTGCGGCGTCGCGGTTCGACGTGGGCACGGCCTCCTCCCGTCCCTCCGCCGCCGGTATGTCTACCGGGAGTGCCGGTGGATAGGGTGGATGGTCAGGACCGAGATGCGAGTAGACCAGTCACGCCGGCGCCGACAGCGCCAGATCATCAACGAGATCGCCGGGTTCGACTTCGCCCTGCCTGGCTCGGTCGAGTTCCGCCGGACCCGCTGCGGCCAGCCAGGATGTCGCTGCCACGCCGAGCCGCCCGCACTGCACGGTCCCTACATCGTCTGGACCCGCAAGGTCGCCGGCAAGACCGTCAGCCGCACGCTCACCAACGAGCAGCTAACCGCCTACCAGCCGTGGCTCGACAACGCCCGGCGCCTCCGCCACCTGGTCTCCGAGCTACACGACCTCACCCTCGAGATCGTCGAGGAGCACCATCGCAGCCTCCACTGAACCGATCCGACAGCCCACTCAGAAGTGCGAAACTCCACCCTCAAAGTCCCCACAAGTATCTGGACCGGCTTCAGGCATCCATCACGCCCTGAGGTGCAGACCCCGAGTGATGGCCGTCACCCCGGCGGCCTTGGACGCCAGCGCCGACCCCGGCGGCGGCCGCCCCGCGGCTTAGGTGCCGGCCCCGGGTTGGTTGCCGGTCTGGACTCGAGATGGCCCGGTCCGCGCTCGAGATGGCCCGCTCCGGGCCACGGAGACGCCAACCGGAGCGACTTCGGCGCGCTGGACCGTCTGGGAGACGGTCAAGCGCGCCGAGACACGGCGAGCGCGCCGAAACAGGGGTCCGGGTTCCGCGTCGGCGCTTCCTGCCGGGGCGGGGTGTGGGGGTCGTCAACCTTCGACGAGGAACTCGTGACGCTCGGCAACGAGCGCAGCGACAGCGCCGGCACCGCCAAGAACGGTTAGCAGCGGGAAGCATTGGGGGTATCCTGACGTTGACGTCAGGGATGAACCCGAGTCGGGCACAAGGATCCGGACCCCTCCCCACAACGATCGAGCGAGACAGAGGCACGGCATGAGCGACCGCAACATCATTTCCCCGGGTGAGCCGGGCACTCCCGAGGGGGTGACTCGCACGGCGGCCAAGGCAGAGAACCCCTCGAGCTACAAGTGGATCGCCCTTTCCAACACCACCATCGGGATCCTCATGGTGACGATCAGCGGGTCCATCACGCTCATCTCGCTGCCCGACATCTTCGACGGGATCCACCTCAACCCGCTCCAGCCGGGCAACACCAGCTACTTCCTGTGGTTGCTGATGGGCTTCCTGCTCGTCACCGCCGTGCTCGTCGTCAGCCTCGGGCGGGTGGGCGATATGTACGGGCGGGTGAAGATGTACAACCTCGGTTTCGCCATCTTCACCTTCTTCTCCATACTCCTGTCGGCCACGTGGATGACCGGCCACGCCGGCGCGCTGTGGCTGATCATCATGCGGATCTTCCAGGGAGTGGGGGGAGCCTTCCTCTTCGCCAACTCCAGCGCCATTCTCACCGACGCCTTCCCGGAGGACGAGCGGGGCCTCGCCCTCGGCATCAACGGTGTCGCCGCCATCAGCGGGTCGTTCATCGGGCTGCTCGTCGGCGGCCTGCTCGCCCCGATCGAATGGCGCCTGGTGTTCCTCGTGTGTGTGCCGTTCGGCCTGTTCGGCACGGTGTGGGCCTACCTCAAGCTCGTCGACAACGGCGTGCGGGTGAAGGCCCGGATCGATTGGTGGGGCAACCTCACCTTCGCCGTCGGCCTCATCTCCGTGCTGACGGGCATCGTCTACGCCATCCAGCCCTACGGCGGCCACAACATGGGCTGGACCAACCCGGGCGTGCTGGCCGCCATCATCGGCGGCATCCTCACCCTCGTGGCGTTCGGGTGGATCGAGCGGCGCGTGGCCGACCCGATGTTCCGCCTGCCGCTGTTCCGCATCCGGGCCTTCGCGGCCGGCAACATCGCCAACCTCCTCGCCGCTCTCGGCCGGGGCGGACTGCAGTTCATGCTCATCATCTGGCTGCAGGGCATCTGGCTCCCGCAGCACGGCTACAGCTTCATCCAGACCCCGCTGTGGGCCGGCATCTACATGATCCCCCTGACCGTCGGCTTCCTCATCGCCGGGCCGATCTCCGGCGTGCTGAGCGACAAGCACGGCGCGCGTCCCTACGCCACCGGGGGGATGATCGGCGCGGCGGTGTCGTTCGCCCTCCTCGAGCTGCTGCCGATCAACTTCGGCTACGTCTGGTTCGGCCTCATCCTCCTGGTCATGGGCCTGGCGATGGGAATGTTCAGCTCGCCCAACCGGGCCGGCGTCATGAACAGCCTTCCGCCCGACCAGCGCGGCGCCGGTGCCGGCATGATGACCACCTTCCAGAACGCCGCCCAGGTGCTCTCGATCGGGGTGTTCTTCACCGTCATAACCCTGGGACTGGCCGCCAGCCTCCCCTCCCACCTCTACAGCGGGCTGGTCGCCAACGGCGTCCCCGCCTCCGCCGCGCACACCGTCGCCAACGAGCCTCCCATCGGCGCCCTCTTCGGCGCCTTCCTCGGGCTCGACCCGATCCGCCAGCTCGTGCCGCACGCCGTGCTGGCTCATCTCAGCGCCGCCGAGCAGGCGACCCTGACCGGGCGGAGCTTCTTCCCGCAGCTGATCACGGCGCCATTTGGGACCGGGCTGCACTACGCCTTCGACTTCGCCATCGCCTGCTCGCTCATTGCCGCCGTGGCCTCGTGGCTGCGGGGCAAGCGCTACGTCCACGGCATGGAGACAGCGTCCTTGGAGACAGCGTCCACGCCTGCCATGGCCGGTGCCGTCGCCGGCCCGGTCTCGCCGCCCGATCTCGGCGGCGACCTCGCCGATGGGGACGGAGCCGGCGTCAGCGGTGGCAACGATACGGCCGACCCGCAGCCCGTGTCGAGT
>JALYVP010000053.1 GCA_030853185.1 Actinomycetota bacterium
CTCCACAACCGGCTGGCGGCGCTCGACCCCGAGCGCCGGCGACAGGCCGGCGCCGCCATCAACGCCGCCCGGCGCGACCTCGCCGACCTGGCCGGCCAGCGCCGCCTGCTCCTGGACACCGAAGCCCTCCGCCTGCGGGCCGAGAACGAACGCCTGGACCTGACCGAGGCCATCGGCCTGGCTCGGGGCTGGGGGCACGGCGGCACGGGCAGGTCCTTGCCCGCCCGGGGACACCTGCACCTGGTCACCCAGACCCGCGCCGAGCTGGAGGACACCTTCGTGGCCATGGGCTTCACGGTGGCCGAGGGGCCCGAGGCGGAGACAGACTGGTACAACTTCGAGGCTCTCAACATGCCCCCCGACCATCCCGCTCGGGGCATGTGGGACACCCTCTACCTCGAGCTCGGCCCGCCGGGCACGGTGCTCCTGCGCACCCACACCTCACCGGTCCAGATCCGTCTCATGGAATCGGCCACCCCGCCGATCTTCGCGGTGATGCCCGGGCGGTGCTACCGGCGCGACACCCCCGACGCCCGCCACCTGCCCGTGTTCCACCAGCTCGAGGGGCTGGTGGTCGACAAGGGCATCACCTTCGGGGATCTGGCCGGCACCATCGAGACGTTCACGACCGCGTTCTTCGGACCTGACATCCACTCCCGCCTGCGCCCGTCGTACTTCCCGTTCACCGAGCCGTCCGCCGAGTTCGAGGTCACCTGCCCCATCTGTGGGGGGGCCGGTTGTCGCACCTGCTCGGGTTCTGGCTGGTTGGAGCTCGGGGGCTGTGGGATGGTCGACCCGCTGGTGTTCGCGTCCGTCGGGATCGACCCGGAGATCTACAGCGGATTCGCGTTCGGCTTCGGAATCGATCGCCTGGCCCAGGTCCGATCCGAGCTGGCCGACATGCGGGTCCTGCTCGACAACGACGTCCGCTTCCTGTCCCAGTTCTGAGGCCCCTGTGCGCGCACCCCTGTCCTGGCTCCGAGATTTCGCCCCGTTCGACACCAATGTCGACGAGCTGGCGTCCGCCCTGTCAAACCTCGGGCTCGTCGTCGACGCCGTCATGCCGGTAGGAGGGAACCTCGACGGGATCGAGGTCGTCAAGATCCTCGCCGTCCGCTCTCATCCCGACGCCGACCGGATCCGCCTGGTCGACGTGGACCGGGGGGACGGCGAAGCCCTGCAGATCGCCTGCGGGGCCACCAACATGGCGGTCGGTGATCTCGTCCCCCTGGCCACCGTCGGCACCATGATGCCGGGCGGGTGGGCGGTCGGGCGCCGCAAGATGCGCGGCCAGTGGTCGAACGGGATGCTGTGCGCGCCAAGCGAGCTGGAGCTGCCGGACGCCGAAGGCGTCGACGGGTTGATGATCCTGCCTGCCGGCCTGGCCACCCCCGGCACGCCGCTCAGCGACGCTCTCGGGCTGGAACCCGACGTGGTGTTCGACCTCGACATCACCCCCAACCGCCCCGACGCCCTGTCGATGGCCGGCGTGGCGCGGGACCTGGCCGCCGCCCTGCGAGTGCCTTTCGAGATCCCCACCGAGGCGGACCTCCTGCCGGTGAACCCGACGGTCGAGGCCGCGTCGGTCTCGGTTGCCGACCCCGATCTGTGCCCCCGCTTCACCGGCACCGTCATCGAAGAAGTGGTCGTCGGCCCGTCCCCGGCGTGGCTGGCCCGGCGCCTGACCCTCGCCGGGATGCGGCCCATCTCCAACGTCGTGGACGTTTCCAACTACGTCATGCTGGACCTGGGTCAGCCCAACCACGCCTACGACCTCGGCCGCCTGGGTGGTCGGGGCCTGACGGTTCGCCGGGCCCGGGCCGGCGAGACGATCACGACCCTCGACGGCGTGGAGCGCGTCCTCTCCGATGACGACTGCTTGATCTGTGACGCAAACTCGGTGCCGGTCGGCATCGGGGGGATCATGGGCGGCGAGAACACCGAGATCGGCCCGGACACCACGACGGTCCTGCTGGAGGCGGCGTACTTCACTCCGATGGCGATCGCAAGGACCGGTGCCCGAATGGGCCTGGCCACCGAGGCCCGGTCCCGCTTCGAGAGGGGCGTCGACCCCGAGATCGCCACGCGGGCGGTGCAGCGTTTCGCCGCCCTGCTGGCCGGGACGACCGCAGCGGCGACCCGTGACACCGGCAACCGGGCCCGCACGGGTGCCGGGTCGGGGTTGCGCCGGGGCCGGACCACCGACGTGGTGTCCGAGGCCGACATGGCCCGGCCGCCCACGGTGCTGTTGCGGACCGAGCGGGTCAACGCCCTCCTCGGGACCCAGTTGACCGACGACGACGTCGAGCGCCTCCTCCGGCCCATCGGCTTCACCGCCGGGCGGGCTGACGCCGGGGTCCATTCCGTCCGGGTCCCGCCGTGGCGGCCCGACGTCGAACGAGAGGTCGATGTCGTCGAGGAGGTAGCCCGCCTCCATGGTTACGGCCACATCGAGCGGACCGTCCCTACCGGCGCCCGACCCTCCACCGGGCTGACCTCCTTCCAGCGGTACCGACGCACGGTCCGCGAGGTGCTGGTGGGCGCCGGCCTGTCGGAGGCGTGGACCAACACCTTCCTGGCCCCCGGCGACCTCGAGAGGGCCGGGTTGCCCGAGGTGGCCGTCAAGGTGGCCAACCCCCTCGACCAGAGCGAGTCCATCCTGCGCCCGGCCCTGTTGCCTGGCCTGCTCTCGGCGCTGCGCTTCAACGCCGACCGCCAGGCCGAGGAGGTGGCGCTCTTCGAGATCGGCCGCACGTTCGCGGCTCCCTCCGGCGACCGGGCGGTGCCAGACGAGAACGAGGAGCTGGCTGCCGTGGTCACCGGGTCCGGCATCGACGCCCGGGATGCCGGCCGGTTGTGGTCGGTGGTCTCCGACGCTCTGCGCCTGGTCGATGTCACGGTGCATGCAGACGCGGTCGCCGGGCTCCACCCCACCCGAGCGGCCCGTCTGGTCGGCGCCGACGGAGCGGTGATCGGCGCCTTGGGGGAGGTGGACCCCGAGGTCGTCGGAGCCTTCGGACTGCGGGGCCGGGTCGCCTACCTCAGCGTCGAGGTTGAACGCCTGGCTGTTCAACCCCGCCAGCCGACCACGGCTCGCCCCATCAGCCGATTCCCGGCCAGCGACATCGACCTGGCTTTCCTGGTCGCTGATTCGGTGCCGGCCGACGATGTGGAGGCAACGGTGGCCTCCAGCGCCGGTCCGCTGCTCGAGCGGGTCGGTCTGTTCGACATCTACCGGGGCCCGCAGGCCGGCGCCGGCCGGCGCAGCCTGGCCTACCGGTGCCGCTTCCGGGCGCCGGATCGCACCCTCACCGATGCCGAGGTCGCCGGGTGCCGCTCGAACATCATCGCCGCCATGGCGGCCGCCCACGGCGCCGACCTGCGGGGATGAGCGCGCCCCCCGGCCGCCTCATCGCCATGGAGGGTTGCTTCAACTTCCGCGACCTGGGCGGTTACCGGGCGGCCGGCGGCCACTCCTTGCGGTGGCGGCGGCTGTTCCGGGCCGACGGGCTCCACCGCCTCACCGACGCCGACCGCCAACGCCTCGTCGAGCTGGACGTACGGACCGTCCTCGACCTGCGCACCCCCTCGGAGCTGGACCGCCACGGCCAGCTGTCCTGGCCGGGCCGAGCGTTCGGTTGGCGCAACCTGGCCATGATGGACGTGCTCCCCGAGGTCGACGAGTTCAACGACACGTGGGCGACCACCGAAGGGGTGTCCCGGCAGTACCTGTCGATACTGGCCGGCGCTGCGCCAGCAATCACCGAGGCGCTCGACACCCTCAGCCAGCCCGCCACCTATCCACTGGTGATGCACTGCATGGCCGGCAAGGACCGCACCGGGATCCTCGCCGCTGTCGTCCTGGGGCTGATCGGGGTGGCCGACGATGACATCATCGCCGACTACACCCTCAGCGCCGAGGCCATGGAGCGCATGCTGGGCCACCAACGCCGCCTCCTCCCCGAGCGGGCCGCGGAGCTGGATGCGTCGGCCGCGGCCATGGTCCATGCTGAGCCGGCGACGATGGCCCGGTTCCTGGTCGGGTTGCGCGCCGAGCACGGCACCTTCGAAGGCTACGCCGCCTCGCTCGGGCGTCCCGACGCCGGTTCCGCGTTGCGGGAGCTGTTGCTCGAGACCTGATTCCTGCAGGGTGGTCCTCAGGGCGCAAGGCGGCGGATCCGGGCAATGCGCTCGGTGCGGTAACTGGCCACCTTGACGCTCCAGCTGTCGAGGGGGCGAGGCCGCTCGGCCCCGTAGAACGTGGTCAGAGGGCCCTCCATGGCGTACGAGTCGGCTCCGTCGACGCGCTCGACGCTGTCGTTGATCAACATCACCTCGAAGCACATGAGTCGAGCGTGGACCACCGGTCCTGTGCATGTCCAGACCCTGAACCCTGGGGATCTCGCCCGGCTCGCTCCACAGCCCTGTGGACGGCCCCCGGCGAACAGGACGCCCGCTCGCCGCCTACCCTCGGGGGATGGACGAAGCGATGGAGGAGATCCACGACGGCGAGACGGTCTGGCGCTTCGACCGGGACTTCCTTCAGTCGACATGGGCGTGCCTGTGGGGCCGAGGGTGCCTGGGCATCGGTCCCGAGCCGGCCGCGCATCTCGGTCTCGGGTGCTGCTCCGTCGGTGCGGAACTTACCGACGCCGACGAGTCGCGCCTGATCGCCGCCCTGGCGGCCACCTTGGGCCCTGACCGCTTCGAGCATCATGCCGAGGCGGATGACGGCGGCATCTTCAACGACGACAGCCGGACCAGCACCCGGGTCGTCGACGGGGCGTGCATCTTCCTCAACCGTCCCGGGTTCGCCGGCGGCGGCGGCTGCGCTCTGCACCTGTCCGCCCTCGACGCCGGAGAGTCGCCCATCGACCTGAAGCCGTCGGTGTGCTGGCAGCTACCCATCAAGGTGGATTGGGAGCTTGGCCCTGGTGCCACCGAGGTAGCGACGGTGCGTCCCTGGGCGCGCCGCGACTGGGGCGCCGAGGGCGAGATCATGGCCTGGTGCTGCACGGAAGGATCGCTGGCCTACGGGGGCGACCGCCCGGTGATCGATTCTCTGGGCGCGGAGTTGAAGGCCATCGTCGGCACGGAGGTCTATGTCGAGCTGCGCCAACGGATCAAGGGACCGTAGAGTCCGGCCGTTCGTCTGGGTCCGTGTCCGCATGACTATGCAGATGCGTGTATGATGATGTCATGTCGTCCGACCACCTGCGAGCTGCCGTGCTGGGTGCATCAGGCTATGCGGGGAGCGAGTTGCTTCGCCTGCTGGCCGGCCATACCACCATCGATGTCGCGGTGGCCACCGGCGACACCCAGGCGGGCAGAGCGGTCGCCGACCTGTTTCCCCACCTGGCCTCCTCCTACCCCGACCTGGCCTATCAGACCTGGGACCCGGCCTCGATCGACGGCATCGACGTCGTCTTCGTCGCCCTACCGCACGGAGCTTCGCAGGACGTCGTCCCCGAGCTGCGGGGCCGGGTGCAGCTGATCGTCGACCTGGCCGCCGACTTCCGCCTGAAGGACCCCGGCGCCTACCCGGTGTGGTACGGCGAGGCGCATCGCTGCCCGGAGTTGCTGGGCCAAGCCGTGCACGGCATCCCTGAGCTGTACCGGGACCAGCTCAAGGGCGCCGATCTGGTGGCCGCCGCCGGCTGTTACGTGACTGCGGCGGCGCTGGCCATCGCCCCCTTGGTGGCGGCCGGGGTCATCGAGCGCACCGGGGTGATCGTGGACGCCGCCAGCGGCGTGTCGGGGTCCGGGCGGGCGGCAAAGGCGGCGACGCACTTCAACACCGTCGATGAGAACTTCACCGCCTACGGGCTCTTGCATCACCGTCACACCCCCGAGATCGAGCAGGCCACCGGCGCCCAGGTTCTGTTCACGCCCCATCTGGCACCGATGAACCGGGGCATCCTGGCCACCTGTTACGCCCGCCCCGTGGCCAGGGATCCGGCGGACCCGCCCGCCGACCCGCTTGCCGTCCTGGCCGACGCCTACCGGGGGGAGCCGTTCGTGGTCGTCTCCGAGCGGTCGCCTTCCACCAAGGCGACGCTCGGTTCGAACTGCGTCCATCTGAGCGCCCGCCACGACGAGCGCACGGGCTGGTTCGTGCTCCTCGCCGCGCTCGACAACCTGACCAAGGGCGCCGCCGGCCAGGCCCTGCAGTGCGCCAACATCGCCCTCGGCCTCGACGAGACCGCCGGCCTGCCAACCGTTGGCGTGTACCCGTGACCGCGGTGGCCGACGCCGGAGCGAAGGCGGAGATCCTGATCGAGGCCCTGCCCTACATCCGTCGCCTGTGGGGCCAGGTCATCGTGGTCAAGTACGGCGGCAACGCCATGGCACCCGGCTCCGCCGGGTCCCTGGACAGCTTCGCCGGCGATATCGTGCTCATGCGCTCGGTCGGCATGCGCCCCCTCGTCGTCCACGGGGGTGGCCCCCAGATCGGTGCCCTGATGGCCCGCCTGGGCAAGGTGGCGGAGTTCCGGGAGGGCCTGCGGGTCACCGACGCCGAAACCCTCGACATCGCCCGCATGGTCCTCGTCGGCAAGGTCAACCGGGAGATCGTCTCGGCGGTCAACATCCACGCCCCCCTCGCCGTCGGACTGTCGGGAGAGGACGCCGGGCTCATCACCGCCTCGGCGCGGGATCCGCAGCTGGGCTTCGTCGGCGACGTGGCCGAGGTCAACCCCGAACTGCTGCGGCGCCTCCTGGCCGAGGATCTCATCCCCGTCGTCGCCACCATCGGATCCGACACGGACGGCCAGGCCTACAACATCAACGCCGACACCGCCGCGGGGGCGATCGCCGAGGCGGTCGGAGCCTCGAAGCTGGTCTACCTGACCGACATCGACGGTCTGCGCAAGGACCGTCTGGACCCGGGGACCCTGATCTCGTCGATCGGCGCCGACAGCCTGGAGCCGCTCCTGGCCGACGGGACCGTGAGCGAGGGCATGATCCCCAAGGTCCGGTCCTGTGTGCACGCCGTGCGCCACGGGGTCGGTCACGCCCACATCCTCGACGGCCGGGCCGCCCACGCCCTGCTGCTCGAGATCTTCACCCGGGAGGGGATCGGGACGATGGTGAGCCCATGAGGGCGAACAGGTACGGAGTGAGCCCATGAGAGCCGAAGACGTGTTGATGCCAACGTATCCGCCTCCGCCCGTGACCTTCGTTCGAGGTCAAGGTTCCCGGCTGTGGGACGATCAGGGCCGCGAGTACCTCGACTTCCTTTCTGGCCTGGCGGTGACGTCGCTCGGTCATGCCCACCCGGAGGTGGCGGCCGCCCTGTGCGAGCAGGCCGGCATCCTCCTGCACACGTCCAACCTGTACGGCACGACCGTCGGCCCGGAGGTGGCCGCCATCCTCGACCGCCTGATCGGCGGGGGCGGGCGGGTCTTCTTTGCCAACAGTGGGGCCGAGGCCAACGAGTGCGCCATCAAGCTGGCTCGGAAGTGGGGTGGTCACGGCCGCTACGGGGTGGTCAGCGCCTACGGCTCGTTCCACGGCCGGACCCTGGCCACCCTCCACGCCACCGGTCAGCCGGCCAAGCACGAGGCGTTCCAGCCCATGCCCGAGGGGTTCCGGCACGTGGCGTGGCGGGACCTGCAGGACCTCGGGCGCGCCATCGACCCGTCCACTGCGGCGGTCCTGCTCGAGATGGTCCAGGGCGAGGGCGGCATCAACCCGGCCGGCGCCGAGTATGTGGCCGGGGTCCGCCATCTTTGCGACGAGCGCAATGTGCTGCTCATCGTCGATGAGGTCCAGACCGGCCTGGGCCGTACCGGGGAGTGGTTTGCCTTTCAGCACTACGGGATCAGGCCCGACATCGTCACCATGGCCAAGGCTCTCGGCAACGGGGTCCCGATCGGCGCGTGCTGGGCTACCGAGGGGGTGGCCACCGTCTTCGAGCCTGGCGACCATGCCACCACGTTCGGCGGCCAGCCCCTTGCCACCGCCGCGGCCCGGGCGGTGCTGACGGTCATGGAACGCGAGGACGTCCGCGCCCGGGCCCGGGTCGCGGGCGCCCGCCTGACCGTTGCCCTCGGCGCCCTCCCCGGGGTCAGCAACGTCCGGGGTCTTGGCCTCCTGCTGGCTGTCGAGCTGGACGATGACCAGTCGGCCCGGGATGTGGCCGCCCGGGCGCTCGATGCCGGCCTGGTCATCAACCCGGTGACCGCCGG
Organism: Actinomycetota bacterium; assembly: GCA_030853185.1. Classification (GTDB taxonomy): domain Bacteria; phylum Actinomycetota; class Acidimicrobiia; order Acidimicrobiales; family Palsa-688; genus JALZAH01. The sequence continues at coordinate 8,190 of JALYVP010000053.1, forward strand.
GGCCCTGCGCCTGGCCCCGTCGCTGCTGGTCACCGACGACGAGATCGACGAGGCGGTGGCCGTTCTGGGTCGGATCATCGGTTCGGGTGCGCCGGCAGGTTCACGCGGCGGGACCCGGTGAGGCACCTGCTCGAGGTCGACGATCTCGACCGGTCCGAGCTGATGGACGTGTTGGCCCTGGCGGGGCGCGTCGATCCGCCCCCGGTGCTGGCCGGTCGGGGCATGGCACTCATCTTCGAGAGGCCGTCCAACCGGACGCGCAACGCCACCGAGATGGCGGTGTTCTCCCTCGGCGGTCACCCGGTGTCCATCCAGGGCGACGAGATCGGTCTCGGCCGGCGGGAGCCGGTAGAGGATGTGGTGAGGGTCCTGGCCCAGTACCACTCCGTGGTCGGGGCCCGGGTGACCGACCACCGCGTCCTGGAGGCCATGGCTGCGGTCGATGTCGTCCCCGTGGTCAACCTCCTCTCCGACGTGGCCCACCCCTGTCAGGCCCTGGCTGATCTCCTGACCCTCCGGCAGGCGTGGGGGTCGTTCTCCGGCCGGCGGGTGGCCTGGGTGGGCGACGGCAACAACGTGGCCCGGAGCCTGACCCTGGCCGCCGCCCTGGCCGGCATCGACGTGTCCCTGGCGTGCCCGCCGGGCCACGAGGTCGACCCCGTCGCCGTCGATGGCGCCCGGGCCCGGGGCATCGACGTACGCGTCGCCACCGATCCGATCGAGGCCGTGGAAGGAGCCGACGCTGTCTGCACCGACGTGTGGGTGTCGATGGGCCAGGAGGAAGAATCGGCGGCCCGGGTGGATGCGTTCGCCCGGTACCAGGTCGATGACGCCCTGATGGCGGCGGCGGGGGCGGGGGCGTCATTCCTCCACTGCTTGCCGGCTCATCGAGGCCTGGAGGTGGCAGCCAGTGTGATCGACGGCCCCTCCTCGATGGTCTGGGTCCAGGCCGCCAACCGCATGCACGCGGCACGGGGCCTGCTGCTGTGGATGGCCCGGCACTTCCCGGACGAGCCAGGGCGGCCGTGACCCGGCTCTCCAAGAACCAGCGCCAGCACCGTATCGCCCAGCTGCTCGAATCGGAGTCGGTGACCAGTCAGGGCCGGGTGGTCGACCTGCTGGCCGAAGGGGGGGTGGAGGCGACCCAGGCGACCGTGTCGCGCGACCTCGAGGAGATGGGCGCGGTGAAGGTCCGCACGGCCGGCGGGGAGCCGGTCTACGGCATCCCCGAACTGCCCAAGGATCGAGTGGCGCCCGGCGACCAGCTCCGCCGGGTGCTGGGGGACTGGGTCGTCGATGTGGGCTGCTCGGCCAACATCGTGATGATCCGGACTCCCCCGGGGTCCGCCCATGTGGTGGCCTCAGCCCTCGACCGGGCGTCCCTGCCCGGCATCCTGGGCACGGTGGCCGGTGATGACACCATCATGATCGTCACCGGCGATCCGGCTGGTGGACCCGAGGTGGCCAAACGGCTGAGCGGCCTGTCCGGTCTGTGACCGCCCCGGTGAGAACAACAATCGTGCTGTCTTCCAGAAGGGAAACGATGACGTGGCAAAGCGAGTAGTCCTGGCCTACAGCGGTGGGCTCGACACATCGGTGGCCGTGAAGTGGATGGGCGAGGAGCTCGGCGTCGAGGTGATCGCGGTGGCCGCCGACGTCGGCCAGGGCGGCGACTTCGATGAGATCAAGGCCCGGGCTCTGGCCGCCGGCGCCGTCGAAGCCGTCGTCCTCGACCTGCGGGAGGAGTTCGCCCGTGATTTCGTCGCCCCCGCCCTGAAGGCCAATGCCAAGTACGAGGGGAAGTATCCCCTGATCTCCTCGCTGTCGCGCCCCGTCATCGTCAAGCACATGGTCGAGGCGGCCCGGATGTTCAACGCCGACGCTGTGGCCCACGGCTGCACGGGCAAGGGCAACGACCAGGTCCGCTTCGAGGTCTCGACCCGGGCGCTGGCCCCGGATCTCGAGACGCTCGCCCCAGTTCGGGGCTGGGGCCTCACCAGGGAGCAGTCGATCGATTATGCCGAGCGACACGACATCCCCATCACCGTCACCAAGGCCAGCCCGTACTCGATCGATCAGAACCTGTGGGGCCGGACCATCGAGTGCGGGATCCTGGAGGACCCGTGGGAGGCGCCGCCCGAGGACGTCTACGAGCTGACCACCCCTACCGCCACGGGCCCCGCGGAGCTGGTGATCTCCTTCGAGCAGGGTCTGCCCGTCGCTTTGGACGGCAACCGCCTGCCCTTCCATGAGCTGATCGGTGACGTCGACCGGATCGTCGGCGGCTACGGCTGGGGCCGGATCGACATGGTGGAGAACCGGCGGGTCGGCATCAAGAGCCGGGAGATCTACGAGTGTCCCGGCGCCCTGGCGCTGCTGATGGCCCATGCCGACCTCGAGGACCTGACCCTCGAGCGCGACGTAGCCCACGAAAAGGCCAGGCTCGAGCCCCGCTACGCCGACCTGGTCTACGACGGTCTGTGGTATTCCCCGCTGAAAGACGCCCTTGATGCGTTCGTGACCGAGACGCAACGGTACGTCACCGGTGACGTACGGCTCCGTTGTGAATTGCCGGGCCGTTGCATCGTCGCCGGCCGGCGCTCGGACGTGGGCCTGTATGACTACTCGCTGGCGACCTACGAGGCGGCCGACCGGTTCCGCCACCAGGACGCCGAGGGGTTCGTGCGCCTGTGGGGCCTGGGGGTCGCCACGTGGGCGGCCCGCCAGGTCAACGCCCCGGCGGGGGCGCCCAGCTCCGACGGGGTCCGGTGAGGACTCGGCGACCCCGGCAGGGGGGGCTCGGAGGACAGCAGCCGTGACGCTGTGGCAGGGACGCTTCGGGCCGTCGGGACCGGCCGATGAGCTGCTTCGCTACACCGTCTCGTTGAGCTACGACCAGCGCCTCGGCGCCGACGACATCGCCGGCTCCAAGGCCCACGTGCGGGGATTGGCCCGCGCCGACATCCTCTCCGACGACGACGCCATGGTGCTCCTCGCCGCCCTCGACCGGGTGGGGGAGGAGCTGGTCACCGCCACCCTGCGCTTCGTCGACGGTGACGAGGACATTCACACGGCGGTGGAGCGACGAGTGACCGAGATCGCCGGTGACGTGGGGGCACGCCTGCACACCGGCCGCAGCCGCAACGACCAGGTCGCCACCGACCTGCGGTTGTTCGCCCGCCGGGAGATCGGTGTCGTCGCCCGGCGGGTGGTGGAGCTCCAAGAGGTGCTGCTCGAGCGGGCCACGGACGCGGAGGACAGCTACCTGCCGGGTTACACCCACCTGCAGCGGGCCCAGCCGGTGCTCCTGGCCCACCACCTGCTGGCCCACGGGTGGGCCCTGGCCCGTGATGTCGACCGGCTCTGCGACACCCGCCGGCGCCTCAACCAGTCGCCCCTCGGGGCCGGCGCGCTGGCCGGCACGTCGTTGCCTCTCGATCCCGACGCGGTGGCGGCCGACCTCGGCTTCGACAGCCGCTTCGAGAACTCGCTCGACGCCGTGTCGGATCGCGACTTCGTGGCCGAAACCGTCTTCGACCTGACCCTTCTGGCCGTCCACCTGTCCCGGATCGGCGAGGAGATCGTCCTGTGGTCGAGCGAAGAGTTCGGTTTCGTCACCCTGGCCGACGCCTACTCGACGGGGAGCTCGATGCTGCCCCAGAAGAAGAACCCCGACATCGCCGAGCTGGTCCGGGGCCGCGCCGGCCGGCTCATCGGTGACCTCACCGGCCTGCTGGCCACCCTCAAAGGCCTCCCGTTGTCCTACAACCGGGATCTGCAGGAGGACAAGGAGCCGTTGTTCGACGCCGTCGACCACGTCGCCGGCGGGATACGGGCCCTCAGCGGCCTGCTGGCCACCGCCACCTGGAACATCGATGCCATGCAGACCGCCGCCGACACGCCCAGCGCCGCGGCCGTGGATCTGGCGGAGTGGCTGGTGGAACGGGGGATGGCGTTCCGCCAGGCCCACCACATCGTGGGGGGCCTGGTCCGCGACGCCATCGAGCGCCGGGTGCCGCTCGCCGAGCTGGTCGAAGCCCACCCGGCGCTGGGTATCGAGGCCGTGGCGTTGCTGGAGCCGGGGGCGGCGGTGAAGCGCCGCACCAGTCCCGGTGGGGCGGGGCCGGCGCCGGTGGCCGACCAGCTGAGCCGCTTCCGGGACACGGTGGCGGCGGAGAAGGTCCGGGTGGCGGACGCCTGAGGGCGCCTCGGTGAGCCTGCCGGCCGGTCTGCACGTCCTGTCCCGGGGCTTCTACGAGCGCGACTCGCTCGACGTGGCCCCGGACCTGCTCAACAAGGTCCTGGTCGGCACCCATGGCAGGCGGGGCCGGATCATTGAGGTGGAGGCGTATCGCGGGCGTGACGACCCCGGGAGCCACGCGTTCCGAGGCCGGACGGCGCGCAACGCCACCATGTGGGGGCGGGCCGGGCACCTCTACGTCTACTTCGTCTACGGCATGCACTGGTGCGCCAACGTGGTCTGCGCCGATGAAGGCGTCGCCCAGGCGGTGCTGGTGCGAGCCCTGGCACCGGAGTCCGGCCTGCCCGCCATGCGGGCCGCCAGGTGGGGCGACGGACTCGGTGACCCGCAGGGACCCCGGCGCCGGCCGGACCGGGATCTGTGCCGGGGGCCGGCCCGGTTGTGCCAGGCGTTCGGCATCACCGGCTCCGACGACGGGACCGACCTGGTGGCGCCGGACGACACCCGGGCGCCGGACGACACCGTGGCGCCGGGTGACCTCGTGGCGCCGGGTGACCTCGTGGCGCCGGTCGGCCGGAGCAGTCGGCGGGGCTTGACCGGTGGCGGCTCGGCCGTGCTGATGGTCGGTGACGACGGGCGGGCACCTCCCGGAGAACCGCTGGTCACCACCCGGGTGGGCCTTCGCTCCGGCGCCGATCTGCCCTGGCGCTTCGCCGTGTCCGGCCACCGCGGTGTGTCCCGCTGGACCGGAATCCCGCGCCGGAGCCGACCCCGTCTACGCTGAGTGCGTCCAGACGCTGAAGGAACAAGCTAGGACAGAAGGGCCATCGGGCGCGGCGGTGCCGCCTCCGGGGGCCCTGGATCATGAGCCGGGGGAGTAGGCCGTTGCTGAAGCTGGTCGTGAGAGCCCGCAGGCCCGAGTCGCCGTCCCCCGAGCGCGACGCGGTCCATCCTGCGTCCCGCCGCAGACATCTGGGCCGGCTTCTCGAGCGACGGGTCGGGCGGCGGGCGAGAGGGGCAGTGTGGGCCACGATCCTCGCCGTAACCCTGGTGGGTGCCCTGCTCACTGTCGACCCCGGCGGGTGGCGTCATCAGCGCGCCGGCGCGGTGACCCTGCATTCGAGCGCCGGAGCGATGATGGCGGCCGGTCATGCGGGCAGCTCGGCCTCGACGTCGGCTGCTGGGGTACGGGCCGCCGGAGTGGCTCCCAAGGGTGCCCTGCGCCGCCTTCCCCCCCTGCCCAAGCCGACCGGCGCTCTTCCGGCTGTGGCCGGGCTGTCGACCACGCGCCCGGTCGACGCCATCGTCACGTTGCCGACTACGGTGACCCCGGCGGAGGTGGAAGCCCTGGTACACCTCCAGGGATTGAGCGCGGTGGAGGAGGTCGACACCGGTACGGTCACCGTGGCGGGGGCGCCGGCCGTGACGTTGGGCGTGGACCCGGGAACCTTTCGCCAGTTCACCCCGAAGGTGACGGCCGGCGAGGACAACCTGTGGCGCTACATCGCCGGCGGGGCCCTGGTCTTGTCGTATGAGACGGCTGCGCACCGGTCACTGCCCCTCGGCCAGAACACGACGATCAAGCCTGCCGGCGGGGCTCTGGCTCCCACCACCGGCTGGCTGGGCGCTCTGGCCTCGCTCGGACTCCCCGGCGTCGACATGATCGTCAGCCACGCCTATTCGGACCGTCTGGGTCTGACACCCGATAGCGGGCTCGTGGTCAGCGCCTCCAAGATGGATCCCTCTGCCCTGTCGGCGGCCCTGACGTCGACCCTTCCGGGTGCCAGTGTCGAGCTGCTCCATCCCAATGCAGGCCCGCGCTCGGCCACCAGCCGCGGTGGCCCTGGCCCGCAGGTGTCCTGAGCGCCCGGAGCTCTGAGCGCCCCAGAGATCCCGAGCAGAGGATTTCCGCAGGTCGAGACGATGCGGGCCGGACCCGTGGTACATTGACGTTCTGCCGCTGAACAGCCGCTCCAGTCGCCGTCGAGACACATACTTGACAGGCTGGGGGTCAAACGGTAACTTCAGTAGCCGCCCGGAAGGCCGTTGAGGCCGATCGGGCCAGCTGGACCGCCGCAGCCACAGGTTGGAGCGGGCCAGCCGAAGTAGCAGAGGCACCTCCGCCCCGAGAACGGGGTGCGTGCATCTGCGGAAGTGCTCCTTGAAAACGGAACAGAGGAAGCCAAAAGCTCGTGCGGGCATGGCCGTCACCGCAAGGTGGCAACCATGTCAGAAGAATTGCACTTGACGGACAACAACACTGTCATGTGCCAGTTGGACCTCGGTCGAAGGTTGATCGAGTCTCCGACTCTCCAGATTTACGGGGGCCCCGCAAGGGGTCGCCGAAGTCTCGACGGAGAGTTTGATCCTGGCTCAGGACGAACGCTGGCGGCGTGCTTCATACATGCAAGTCGAACGAGGTCCAACTGGTAGCAATACCGGTGAAGGCCTAGTGGCGAACGGGTGAGTAACACGTGAGGAACCTGCCCCGAAGACCGGGATAACAGCGGGAAACCGCTGCTAATACCGGATATCCCCACCAGATCGCATGGTCTGGTGAGGAAATGCCTGATTCACATAGAATCAGTACGCTTCGGGAGGGCCTCGCGGCCTATCAGCTTGTTGGTGGGGTAATGGCCTACCAAGGCGACGACGGGTAGCTGGTCTGAGAGGACGATCAGCCACACTGGGACTGAGACACGGCCCAGACTCCTAC
>JALYVP010000054.1 GCA_030853185.1 Actinomycetota bacterium
GACCCAGCGTGGCGTAACCCTCATCGCCGCCGGACTGATCTGCTCCTCCCTGGCCGGCGTCCTCCAATTCGCCCTTCCCAGGTGAGTCAGGCGGGAAGCGGCCCACTTCTTTACTTGTGGTACGCCCTGCCTGGTCACGCCTGATGCGGTCCACCGTGTGTGCCACTTCTATATGCCACAATAGGTTCCGTGCGATCGCAGCTTGTGGGACAGTGATCACGGTGGAGTACGCCTACGCCCGCGTCTCGACCACCCAACAGGACCTGGACCGCCAACTGGACGCCCTGACCAAAGCCGGTGTCGACCCGAAACGCATCTACAGCGACCACAAGTCCGGAGCGACCACCGACCGGCCTGGCCTCACCGACGTGCTCGACCGTCTCCGTAAAGGGGACGTGCTTGTGGTCTACACCCTCGACCGGCTCGGCCGGACAGTCAGAGACGTTCTCAACCAGATCCACGACCTCCGCGAGGCAGGCATCGGCCTGCGAACCCTCGCCGACGCCATCCCCATCGACACCTCCAACCCCAGTGACGGCATGAGCGAGCTGGCCATCGTCCTGCTCAGCCTGTTCGCTCAGATGGAGCGGACCTACGCGCTGGAGCGAGCAGCCCATGCCCGAGCTGTCCGCGAGGAGAAGGGTATGCGTACCGGCCGCAAGGTGGCATCCAACACCGAACAGCACCTCGAATGGGCCCGGCACCTCCGCAAGGTCGACCACCTGACCATGGCCGAGATCACCGCCAAGACCGGTATCCCGCGTACCTCGCTCTACAGGCACTTCCGTCAGATGGATGACCGCTCCGCCGTGGCCTCGATTGCCACGGTCAGCGGGGCGATGGCCGCTACAGGGGGTGTGGTGTGGGCGCCCGTCGCGGGTCCGGGGAGGGCTCAGTCTACAAGGTGCCGCGCACGCGTGCGGACGGCACGGTGCGCTATTCGTGGGCGGTGACGGTCGAGACCGGACGCGACCTGGCCAGTGGCAGACGTCAGCGCCGGACGGTGAAGGCACCGACGAAGGCCGAAGCGCTCCGCAAGGCGGCCGAGGCCAAAGTGGAGATGGAGGCCGGGCTCGTGTCCGGTGCGGGCTCGACGACGGGCGACTTCCTCCAGCACTGGCTGGATGCCGTGGTCCCCCGCAGGGTCGGGGCGGCGACAGTGGCTAACTATCGGACGGTCATTGATCGGCACGTGACGCCGGCTCTGGGCCGGGTCGAACTCAGGCGGCTGACGCCGGAGATGGTGGACAAGCTCCTGATGGCCAAGGCGTCTGCTGGCCTGTCGCGCTCGTATGTGGGGCGCATACGCTCGGTGCTGGCGGACGCCCTCACCGAAGCCGAAGCCCGCGGGTACGTCCATCGGAACGCGGCACGGATCGTGCGGGTCCCGAAATGCAAGACTCAGACGCCGCGCCGGTCGCTCACGGCGGTCGAGGCGCGGGCGATCATGGTCGCGGCCAAGGAGGACCGCCTGGAGGCGCTGATCGTGACCGGTCTCACGCTGGGGCTCCGTCCGGGAGAGTTGTCCGGTCTGCTCTGGTCCGACGTGGACCTCATAGCGAAGCCGCCGGTTCTTTCCGTGAGCGGTTCGATGAAGCGGGTGCCCAAACCGAATGGCAGTGGCTACCGCCTGGAGCGCGGGCCGGTGAAGCGTTCGACGGCGGGGGAGCGGACGCTTGCCGTGCCGGCGCTGCTTGCCAAGGCCCTCATCGAGCACCGTCGCCGTCAGGCGGCCGAGCGCCTGCGACTGGGCGATTTGTGGCAGGACAGTGGTCTGGTGTTCTGTTCGGTGCCCGGTGGCCCTCTCGACCCGTCGGTTGTGCGCGCGGCGTTTGCTCGGGTGGCCAAGGCGGCAGGAGTCGCTGAAGGTGATGGTGCCAGCTTCCCGTACGCGATGCGCCACACGGCGACGAGCCTGTTCATGGACGCCGGCGCGACGGTTTACGAGGTCGCTGACATGCTCGGTGACGACCCGGCGACCCTCCTGCGCCACTACCGACATCGGGTGGGGCCAGTCGTCCTGACGGCCGCAGCCCGCACGAACGCCATCTACGGCGAGAAGGCCGAGGGGACCGATGGCTAATCGGATGGCTAACCCTATCCTTCTGGGGTCGTCCGGCCCGACCCGCTACACCCCTTCTGACCTGGAGTTTTGGTGGAGGCGAGGAGAATCGAACTCCCGAACCTCTTGCATGCCATGCAAGCGCTCTACCAACTGAGCTACGCCCCCAGAAGGTGGACGACACCCTACCATCCTGCGGGTTGCGGGCAATCGACCCGGAGCCTGCGGGCCAGGGGGTGGAGGCCTCAGACGGCCTCGAGAAGGGCGGCGATTCGGCGGTCCATCACCGGGTGTCGCGCGTCTGTCCAACGGATCGTGGCCCGCTCCCCGGGGGCCCGTTCCACGGTCAGGTTTCCCTCGGCGGCATCGTTGTCGATGAGAGAGCGAATGGTGGCGACCAGGTCGGTGTCATGCTCGCTGGCCACCCAGACGCCTGGCTCCCGCTCGTCGAGGACGACGACGCGCCCGCCACTGGCGCACACGACGTGGGCCGACCGCAGTGCCCCTGGGAGATACAGGAGCACCTCGGCGGTCACGGAGGCGTGAAGGACCGGAGCCAATCGGGCATAAGCGCTTGGTGTCAGGCGGAGGCCCTGGTGGCCGGAGGCCGCCAGACCCCGGGCGAGCAACGACCGCCCGGCCACGACCGCGGCAACGTTCATGTCTTCGGGAAGGATGTCGGGGGCGAGCATCGGGGCCAGGGACAGGTCATAGCACTTGGCCAGGACCGCCAGCTCGTCGGTGGTGAGGGCCAGTGGAGCCGAACTGTGTGGTGAAAAAGCCCGGAGCTGTGCTCTTTCACCGCCCAGAACGGCTGGGGCGACCGTCAGGCCCTCGGTCGCAACACCAGGGGCACCAGGGGCACGAGGGGCACGAGGGGCACGAGGGGCACGAGGGGCACGAGGACTTCCAGGCGTCACGGCGACACTCCTCCCATCCGTATCATCCGGATCCCATCCGAATTCACCATCCGGATGCAGCGACGTCATCCAGTGGGTCGACGCTACGAGTCCCGCTGCTGGCCGGCAATGGGGAGACCTCCCCAGCCCAGGGCGGTCAGCGCGGCGGGAGCAGATCCAGGTCGTCCCGCTTGAGCACCCCGGTGGTCAGGGCCCATTCAGCCAGGTGCTGCAGGGCGTTCTCGCCGAGCAGGTTGGGCACCCCGGCATTGCAGAGCCGGGTGCGCAGGTACTCGACCCGCTTGACCAGGGTCGTGCGGGGCAGCCCCAGCCGGGTGGCGGCGTCGGCATAGCTGCGGGGGTGCGGGTCGTAGCGGGGGAACGGCTCCAGGTAGCCGGCAAAGAGGGCGACGAGGGCCAGGCGGTCGGCGGCGTTGAGCACCACCTCGCCCGTGGCGGTGGGGCGGATGTCCGAGGTGGTGCCCATGGCCGCGCCGAAGGCGTCGGGAACGGCGGTCGCCACCCCGATGGCATGGCGCAGGGCGGAGCCCTCGACGACGACGGTCATGGTCCCCGAGATCGCCACTCGCCGGCTGGGGGGAAGGACGGTGCGGATGCCGATCTCGTCGATGATCTCCAGGGCGCGCACCGCGCTGCGGTTGAGCAACCACCAGGTACCGGCCTCGTGCTCGACGGACCCGGCCAGGCGGGAGATGCCGAGATCGGTGGCGTCCAGGCACAACGAACAGGACTCGGCTCGGCCGAAGGTGAGGATGTCGCCCGGCGTCAATTCCCGGCGCTCCCCCGCGAAGGTAACGACGACTCGATCGGACATGACGCTGGGGTGAGACTATCCGCTGACCGCAGGCGGTCCCGGGCACACCCGCCAGTATCCTGTCCCTATGGCAGAGCCGTACGACCCCCAGGTCGTCGAACGAAGATGGCAGCAGCGCTGGGAGAAGGAGGGTGCCTACCAGGTGAACAACGACGATCCCCGTCCGTCCGCCTACGTGCTCTGCATGTACCCCTACCCGAGCGGTCCTGCGCACATGGGCCACGTTCGCAACTACACGTTCGGCGACCTGCTGGTGCGCCACCGGACCATGCAGGGCTATGCCGTGCTCAGCCCCATCGGTTTCGACAGCTTCGGGCTGCCGGCGGAGAACGCCGCTATCAAGACGGGCGTGCACCCCCGGCCGTTCACCGACGCCCGCATTGCCGAGCTCGAGGCCAGCCTGAAGCGGCTGGGGGCCGGCTACGACTGGCGCCGCACCGTTCGCAGCCATGACCCGGAGTACATGCGCTGGAACCAGCTCATCTTCGAGCGCTTCCTCCAGGCCGGACTGGCCTACCGCAAGGACGCCCCGGTCAACTGGTGCCCGGGGTGCCAGACGGTCCTGGCCAACGAACAGGTCCTCGCCGACGGCACCTGTGAACGGTCCGGCGACCTGGTCGTGCGCCGGGACCTGACCCAGTGGTTCTTCAAGATCACCGAGTACGCCGACGAACTGGTCGAGAGCCTCGACGACCTGGCGTGGCCGGAGCGGGTCAAGACCATGCAGCGCAACTGGATCGGACGCTCGGAGGGCGCCCAGTTCGCCCTTCCGGTGGCCAGGCGCGACGGCGAGCATGGGGCGCACATCGAGGTCTACACCACCCGCCCGGACACGGCCTTCGGGATGACGTTCGTGGTGGTGGCTCCCGAGCACCCCCTGGTCCCGGCGCTCACCGCCGCGGAGCAGCGCGACGAGGTGGAGGCGTTCGTCGCCCGGGTCGGCGACATCTCCGACATCGACCGGCAGTCCAGTGAGGGCCCCCTGGACAAGCGAGGGGTGTTCACCGGCTCGTATGCCATCAACCCGTTCACGGGCGCGGAGGTGCCCGTCTACCTGGCCGACTACGTGCTGATGACGTATGGGACCGGGGCGATCATGGCCGTGCCCGGCCAGGACCAGCGCGACTGGGATTTCGCCACCGCCTACGGGCTGCCCATCGTCCGCACGGTGGCGCCCCCCGACGGCTGGGAGGGCGAGGCCTACACCGGCGCCGGGCCGGCCATCAACTCGGAGTGGTTGGACGGCCTGGAGGTGACCGAGGCCAAGCAACGAGCCATCACCTGGCTGGTGGACCAGGGCATCGGGACGCCCAAGGTCAACTACCGCCTCCGGGACTGGCTGTTGTCCCGGCAGCGCTACTGGGGCTGCCCCATACCGGTGGTGTACTGCCCGACCGACGGGGTCATTCCCGTACCTGAAGACCAACTCCCGGTGCTGCTGCCCGAGGACGTCGAGTTCCGGCCGACGGGGGAGTCGCCGCTCCGCCATCACGAAGCGTTCCTGCACACCACCTGCCCGCGCTGCGGCGGCCCGGCGGAGCGAGAGACCGACACCATGGACACGTTCGTGGACTCCTCGTGGTACTTCCAGCGCTTCACCGACCCGTGGACGACCGCCGAGCCCATCGACGCCGACGCCGCCAAACGATGGATGCCGGTCGACCAGTACATCGGGGGCATCGAGCACGCCATCCTCCACCTGCTCTACGCCCGCTTCTACACCCGGGCCCTGGCCGATGTGGGCTTGGCCCCCAACGCGGTGCGGGAACCGTTCAGCCGCCTGTTCACCCAGGGGATGATCACCATGGACGGCTCCAAGATGTCCAAGTCACGCGGCAACCTGGTGAGCCCGTCGGACTACTTCGAGCGCGACGGGGCCGACGCCCTGCGCTTGTTCCACCTCTCGGTGGGCCCTCCCGGTGACGGCTTCGACTGGTCCAGGCAAGCCGACGAGGTCATCGACGGCTGCCGCCGGTTCCTGTCCCGGCTGTGGCGGCTCTCGCTGGGCGACGCCGACCGCTTCTCGGTGGTCGAGCGGCCGGCGAGCCCCGCCGACGTCGACATGGAGCGGGCCACCCATCGGCTCATCGACCGGATCAGCACCGACTTCGAACGCTGGTCCTACAACACGGCCGTGGCCGCGACCAGGGAGTTCGTCAACGAGGTCTACCACTACGCCCAATCACCGGCCGGAGCTCGCCGGGCATCGTTCGACTTGGCGGTGGACACCCTGCTGGTGCTGCTGGCCCCCATGACGCCCCACATCAGCGCCGAGCTGTGGGAGCGCCGTCATCCCGACCGGGCTGCGGTGCACGCCCAGTCGTGGCTCGTCGCCGATCCAGCCATGCTGACCGTAGACACCGTCACCATGGTCATCCAGGTCAACGGCAAGGTCAGGGATCGGGTCGAGGTGGCTCCCGACATCGACGAGGCCAGGGCGTTGGCTGTGGCCCGGGCGTCGGACAAGGTCGTCGCCATCCTGGCCGGCGCCGAGCCCAAGAAGCAGATCGTGCGACCACCCCAGGTGGTCAACCTCGTCGTGTGAGCATGAACCGCCGGGTGCTACATCTTGCGAATGCGAAGGTACCGCTTGACGTCCCCTCCGGACACGAGCCCCAAGATGATTGCAGCCAGGATTGCCAGGACCACCAAGGCTACAAATACGTACCCGACAATTGCCATCCGATGTTCCCCCACGGTTCGATAAGTGCTGCTGTCGGCAAAGTACCAGATGTGGCCTCCCCCGGCGTGTTTTGTCCATTTCCGTGGTCGCCTCGACTCGCTCCGCCGGGCGCGTCGGGAGCCGACCCTCGTCAGGGCGGCGATGGCCGGAGTCAGTCCTCGTTGCGCAAGAAGCGCTCCAACTCGGCCGCGATCTCGTCGCCGGAGGGCAGGTTGCCGAAGTCCCCGCCCGCCTTGTCCGGCTCCGCGTCGAGCTGGGCCTCGAGCTGGCGGACCATGGCGGCGTGCTCCTCGCTGCCGGCGATGAGCTGCTCGATCTGGGCCAGGGTGGTGGAGGCGGCGGCGCTGAGCGCCTTGGTGTCGGTCTCGATCTCGGTGAGGCGGGCCAGCTGCTCGAGCAGGGCGGCGGCGGCCGCCGGGTAGGGCATGGCCGACACGTAATGGGGGACCCGGGCCCACAGGCCGACGGCCGGGATACCGGCTTCGGCCAAGGCCATCTCCAGGCCGGCCTGGATCCCGGCGGGGACGTCGATGGTGTTGGGGATGAACCCCACGTCGGAGGCCAGCTCGGCGGAGCTGGCTGTCGCCGCCAGGCGCACGGGGCGGGTGTGGGGGACGGGGGCGGGGAACGCCCCCAGGCCCACCATCATCTCCACCTCCAGGCGCGAGGCCAGCGAGGCGATCTCGGCGATGAAGCGGTGCCAGCGCATGTCGGGCTCGGGCCCGGTCAGCATCAGCACGCTGCGACCCGTGCGATTGGTGGCCACCTCCAGGCGTATCTCCGGCCACCGCAACTCGGTCGACACCCCGTCGACGACCCGCAGGGTCGGCCGGCGGGCCCGATGGTCGATGAGCTCGTCGGCATCGAACGTGGCCACGGTCTCGTGGGGCATGGCCCCGAGGAGGGCCGCCGACGCCGTGGACGCGGCCAGGCCGGCATCGACCCAGCCCTCGAGGCTGACGACCAGGACTGGTCGTTCGAGGTTCGGCCAGGCGTGGATGGTGGCCAGGTCGGTCATGGTCGTCTCATTCTCTCAGCTTCGCGGCCTTCGCGGTCACCGAAGCCGACCCAGGGCCTCTTCGGCCTTGGCGGCCAGAGCGGCGATGGTGTCGGGGTAGAAGCTGTAGTCGAAGTCGCCGTCGCCCATGGCGCCGGCCAGGTAGCGGGTGTAGACACCTTCGAGGATGCAGGCCAGCTTCCAGTAGGCGAACGCGGCGTAGAAGGCCAGCTGGCTGATGTCCCGGCCGGACACCTCCTCGTAGCGCGCTGCCACCAGCTCACGCGAACCGAACCCGGGGGCGCTCGTGGGCGACGCACCGAGGGGAGAAGGCTCGCCCGGCTCGACCCAGTAGGCGAGAAGACCGGCCAGATCGGCCATCGGGTCACCAAGCGTGCACAGCTCCCAGTCGAGGACGGCGACGACGGTGCCGCCGGCGCTGACGACGGTGTTGTCGAGGCGGTAATCGCCGTGCACCACAGTCGCCGGGCCCTGCTCGGGGATGCGGTTCACCAGCTCGGCGTGGACCCGGTCGATGGCGTCCACCGACGGGCCCGACTGCTCGTCGCGGGCCGAGCAGTACTGGGCGTACCAGCGCTTGAGCTGGCGGGCGATGTAGCCCTCCCGGCGGGCCAGGTCACCGAGGCCGATCTGGTCGACGTCGAGGCTGTGGATCTGGGCGAGGGTGTCGATCAACGACCGGGTGACGGCGCCACGGGCGGGCTCGTCCAGGCGGGCAACGACCTCGTCCTCGTTGCGCAGGACGTAGCCGTCGGCGAAGTCCATCACGTAGAAGGGGGAGCCGGTGACCACGGTGTCGGTGCACAACCCGAGGGTCGAGGGCACCGGAACACCAGCCGGCCCCATGGCGGCGATGATCCGGTGCTCGCGAGCCATGTCGTGGGCGGTGGGCAGCAGATGCCCGGTCGGAGGTCGGCGCAGCACGGAGATGACGCCGGCGTCGTCGATCACACGGTAGGTCAGGTTGGAACGGCCTCCGGCTATCAGCTCGAAGCGCAGCGGCAGGCTGACCCCGGGAATGTTCTCGGCGAACCAGGCGCTCACGTTGGGCGCGTCGATGCCTTCGGGACGGCCTGGGTGGCCGGTACCCTCGGCAGAGGCGCCGCCGCCTGGTTGATCAAGGTCGGACATGAGCACCAACCTAGAGGCGCTGCAACCGACAAGCCCGGAGAGGAAGGTCACACCCGATGGACGTCACTGATGCCACCTTCGAGGCCGACGTGTTGGAACGGTCGGCCCAGGTTCCGATCGTGGTGGACCTGTGGGCGTCGTGGTGCGGACCATGCCGGACTCTGGGCCCCATCTTGGAGAAGGTCATCGGGGAGACCGGCGGGACCGTGGAGTTGGTGAAGGTGGACGTCGACGCCAACCCGCGCGTCGCCGCCACATTCCAGGTCCAGTCCATCCCGGCCGTGTACGCCATCGCCGATCGCAAGGTGGTGGACAGCTTCGTCGGCGCCCTGTCCGAGCCCCAGGTCCGCCAGTGGGTGGCCAAGCTCGTCCCCGAACCGAGCGAGGTCGACCGCCTGCTCGACGTCGGTGACGAGGCCTCGCTGCGCCAGGCCATGCAGCTGGAGCCGGCCAACGAGGCCGTGATCGTGGCCCTCGCCGCACTGCTGGTGGCCACCGACACCACCGCCAGCCGGGAGGAGGCGCTCACCCTCCTCCAGCGGGTGCCCGAGACGGCCGACACCCGGCATCTGGCTGCCCAGGCCCGGGTCGGCGACGAGGTGACCGAGGTCGGCGGAGAGGACGTCACGTCCAAGCTCGACGCTCTCCTGGAGCGGGTCAAGGGCGACGACGAGGCCCGACGGCAGTTCCTCGACCTGCTCGAGGTCCTCGGCCCGAACGACCCGCGCACGGCGGGTTACCGCAAGGCCCTCACCACCCGGCTCTTCTGAGCCGGCTGTGTGGCTCGACCTGGGCGGCACGCGCTTTGACCTGACGTCCAGGGCGCTGGTGATGGGCATCCTCAACCGCACCCCCGACTCGTTCTACGACCGCGGCTCGTACTGGGACCCCGACGCCTTCTACCGGAGGGCCGAGGCCCTGGTGGCCGAGGGTGCCGACCTTCTCGACGTCGGCGGGGTCAAGGCCGGCCCCGGCCCCGAGGTGACCGAAGCCGAGGAGATGGACCGGGTGGTGCCTGCTGTCGCCGCCCTGCGCGCCCGCTTCGACGTGGCCCTGTCGGTCGACACCTGGCGGGCCTCGGTCGCCGCCGCGTCCTACGCAGCCGGCGCGGTGATGGGCAATGACATCAGCGGTTTCGCCGACGCCGAGTATCTCCGTGTGGCGGCCGGGGCCGGCGCCGCGGTGGTGGCCACCCACATCCGCCTCGGGCCGCGCATCCCCGACCCCGATCCCCACTACGACGACCTGGTGGCCGACGTCTCGCGTTACCTCACCGACCGGGCCGGGGCGGCAGCAGCAGCCGGGCTCCCCCCCGAGCGGGTGATCATCGACGCCGGCCTCGACCTGGGCAAGACCGCGTCACAATCCCTGGAGCTGCTCCGGGCCTCGGACCGGCTGGCCGGGCTCGGCTACCCGCTGCTGCTCTCGGCGTCCAACAAGGCGTTCCTGGGCACGTTGCTCCACCTCGACATCGGCGAGCGCGGACTGGCGTCGGTGGCCGCCCACGCCCTCGGCGTCAGCCTCGGGTGCCGCATCGTCCGGGCCCACGACGTGCGGGCCGCCCGCCGGGTGTGTGACACCCTGGCCGCGGTGGTCACCGCCCGATGAGCCCCCTGGAGGGCCGGACGGTGTGGCTGATCGAAGGGGACGACCCCGTCCTCGTGGCCGAGGCCACCAAGGCCACCATCGACGACCTGGTCGGCGACGCCGACCGCAGCCTGGTGGTCGAGGACTCCGGTGGCGACGAGATGGACCTGGCCGTGGTTGCCGACGCGGCCAACACCCCGCCGTTCCTCGCTGATCGTCGCGTCGTCGTCGTTCGTGACGTCGGCCGGTTCGACACCGAGGAGCTGGCGCCCCTGCTGGCCTACCTGGAGTCGCCGCTCGACACCACCGCGGTGGTTCTCGTCTCCGGAGGCGGCCGCCTGGCCCCCAGGCTGCTGGCCGCGGTCAAGGCCCACGGCCACCTGACCGGGACATCGGTCAAGGGCAAGACGGCGAAGACCTTCGTCCACGACCGCATCAAGGCCGCTCCTGTCACCCTCGACACAAGGGCAGCCGCCCTCCTCGAAGCTCACCTGGGCGAAGACGTGAGTCGGCTGGGCGCCCTCCTGGAGGTGCTTGGCGCTGCGTTCGACCCCGGCGCCCGCCTCGGTCCCGACGACATCGAGCCGTACCTGGGCGACGCCGGCACGGTGGCCCCCTGGGACCTGACCGACGCCATCGACAGTGGCAACACCGATGTGGCCCTCGGCGCCCTGCGCCGCCTCCTCGAAGCCGGCGAGCGTCACCCCCTTGTCGTGCACGCCATCATCGCCCGTCACGTCGGTTCGCTCCTGCGCGTCGATGACCCCGCCATCACCACCGAGGCCGCTGCCGCGGCGGCGATGGGCATCTTGAAGGGGCGGAGCACGTATCCGGCCAAGAAGGCGCTGACCTCGGCGCGCCGCTACGGCTCGGCCCGTATCGCCGACGCCGTCGGCCTGGTGGCCGACGCCGAGGTAGCCCTCAAGGGCGGCCGGGGCGAATGGCCCGACGAACTGGTCCTCGAGGTCCTCGTGGCCCGGCTGTGCCGGTTGGCCCGGACCCAGCGCCGGGCGGGGCGGCGGTGAACACCAGCCTGCTGGACATCGTCGCCGTCGGCGGAGCGGGCCTGGTCGCAGGGGCGGTCAATGCCATGGCCGGCGGCGGGACGCTGATCGCCTTCCCCTGCCTGGTGGCCCTGGGGGTGCCGACCGTCTCGGCCAACATCACCGTCACCGTGGGCCAAACCCCCGGCTATCTGGCCGGGGCCTGGGCGCAGCGGGCCGACCTGGGGTCGGGGCTGCGCTCCGCCCGCCGGCTGGCCATCTTCGCTGGGGTCGGCGCCATCGTCGGAGCCCTGTTGCTCCAGGTCACCCCCAACAGCCTGTTCAAGGCGGTCGTCCCGTTCCTGATCCTGGCTGCCTGCATCGCCCTCGTGTTCCAGGACCGGGTGCGGGACTGGGTCAAGGCTCGCTCCCCGGATCCGGCGCGAGCACCGGCCGAGACCGACGATACCGCTGCCGGCTCGCCGCCCGATGCCGTCGTCGGCGGGAACAGCCCCTGGTTGCTGCCGATCATCATCGCCCTGGGGGGAATCTACGGCGGGTTCTTCGGGGCCGGGCTGGGCATCATGATCCTCGCCCTTCTCGGGTTGTTCTCCGACGCCGGGATGGTCCGCAACAACGCCGTCAAACAGATCCTGTCCTTCGTCATCAACCTGATCGCCGCCGTCGTGTTCGCCCTGGGCCGCCACGTGGCCTGGTCGCTGGTCCCGTCTCTGGCGGTCGGGTCCATCATGGGCGGGATCATCGGCGCCCGGGCCGTCCGCCTGGTGAAACCGGTGTACCTGCGGACCTTCGTGGTCCTCTTTGGCCTGGCCGTGGCCATTGACTTCTGGGCCACCTGAGCGAGTTGGTCGGGCGGGCCCGGCTGCTTCCCGCTCCATTTGGCATGATTCGTCCATGCCTCGCTCTACCTGGACGCCATGTGTGGGCGCCATCCATCTCGCCCCCAGCATGCTCGCCGCTGACTTCGGCCATCTGGTCGAGGCGGCCCACGCCCTCGAGGGCAGCGGAGCGGAACGCCTCCACGTCGACGTCATGGACGGCGTGTTCGTCCCCAACTTCACGTTCGGCACCGACACCGTGCGCGCCCTGAGGCGGGAGACGGCCCTACCGCTCGAGCTCCATCTGATGATCGTCGAGCCCGAGCGTCACCTCGAGACGTTCGCCCAGGCCGGCGCCGACGGGATCACGGTGCACTACGAGGCATCCCCCCACCTCCATCGCACCCTGACCCGAATCCGGGACCTGGACTGCCGGGCGGGCGCGGCCGTCAACCCGAGCACACCGGCCTCGTGCCTCGACGACGTGCTCGAGGTGTGCGACCTGGCCCTGGTCATGACCATCAATCCCGGGTTCGGTGGTCAGCGCCTCATCGAGCGCACCCTGACCAAGGTCGCCCATCTGCGCGCCGAGGTGGAGCACCAAGGACTCGACACGGAGATCGAGGTCGACGGTGGCGTCGATGTGAGCAACGCTCGGTCCTGCGTGGACGCGGGTGCCACCGTCCTGGTTGCCGGTACGGCCGTCTTCGGCCACGAGGGGGGGCCGGCGGCGGGGGGGCGGGCGATGCTGGAAGCGGCTGGGCTCGTCCCGTAGGTTGGCAGGAGCTTCGCTCGCGCCTGCGGGCGGGACCGCAAGCTTCGGGGAGATGGTCAGCGTGGTCGCCAACACATCGGCTGAGAGCAGCGATGAGAGCCAGGTCTTCAGTCGCTCGGAGGCGCTCGGCGCCCTCGACACCATCATGTGGCGGGGTGAGGCCGACCCGACCCTCCGGTCGACGATGGTCGGCCTGGAGCTGCTTGACACCGTTCCCGACTGGGACCGCCTGGTCGACGCCCATGACTGGGCTACCCGCTTGGTGCCCCGCTTCCGCCAGCGGGTGGCCGAGAGCCCGATCAGCTGGGCCATCCCCCGCTGGACCGTCGACGACAACTTCGACCTCCACTACCACGTGCGCCGGACCCGGCTGGCCGAGCCCGCCACCTGGACGTCGCTGCTGGTTGCCGCCCAGCAGATCGCCATGACCCCCTTCGACCGGGCCCGGCCGCCGTGGGAGGTGGTGCTGTTCGAAGGTCTCCCCGATGGCAGGGCGGCGTACCTGCTGAAGATGCACCATGCCACGGCCGACGGTCTCGGCGTGGTGTCGTTGCTGGGCCGCCTCCACTCCCGCCAGCGTGAGCATGACCCGGACAAGGAGCAGCGCGTCGCCCCCGGGGCTGACTCCCCCAATCCGCTGGGAGCGATCGCCCGCCAGGCCCAGGAAGATCTGGGGCGCATCCCCCACGTGGTGCGTTCGGTGGGGGGAACGGCGCTGAGCACGGTGACCGACCCCACCGGGGCGGCCCGCGGCGCCCTGCGCTACGGGGCGTCGTTGCGCCGCATGCTCGGCGAGTCGGCGGCCACCGGTTCGCCCCTGCTGGCCAAGCGCAGCATGTCGTGGCGCTTCGCCGCTCTCGATGTGCGCTTTGTCGACCTGCGCGGCGCCAGCAAGGCGGGCGGAGGCTCACTCAACGACGCCTACGTCGCCGCCCTGCTCGGTGGGCTCCGCCTCTACCACGAGGCTCTCGGCCATCCCGTCGAGGTCATTCCCATGGCCATTCCTGTATCGGTGCGCAGGCCTGATGACCCGGAGGGCACCAACCGGATCGCCTCGGCCCGCATCGCCGCTCCGGTCGGCATTGCCGACCCGACGACCCGCATGCAGCGCATCGGCCAACTGCTCGGCGAGGCGCGCCGCGAACCAGCCATCGAGGCCAGCGTGACCATGGCCCCGGTCGTGGCCCGCCTCCCGGGTGCGGTCATCGCCCGCTTCGGGGGCGGTATGACCAAGAGCAACGACTTGCAGGCCAGCAACATCCCCGGCCTGCGCCACGATGTCTACCTGGCCGGAGCCAAGATCGAACGGGTGTACCCGTTCGGCCCGCTGCCGGGCTGCGCCATGATGATCACCATGCTGAGCCATGGCGACACGTGCTGCCTGGCCGTCAACTACGACGCCGCGTCGATCACCGAACCCACCCAGTTCGTCGACAGCCTGGCCGCCGGGTTCTCCGAAGTTCTGGCCCTGCAACCCGGATCCACCGATCCGGTGATCCGACGCTGAGCCTCGTCGCGACCCGCCGGGGCCGGAGGATCAGCTCTCGTTGCGGCCGGCGCCTTCGCCCGTCAGGGCGTTGATCCGCCGGACCAGCCGAGACTTGCGGTTGGCCGCCTGATTCTTGTGGATGGTGCCCCTCGCAGCGGCCTTGTCCAGGCGCTTCACGGCCAGGCGCAGCTCATCGGCGGCCGTCTCGGCGCCGGTCTCGGCGGACAGGACAGCCCGCTTCACCCGGGTCTTGATCTCCGAGCGGGCCGCCTTGTTGCGGACGCGCCGGACCTCATTGGTTCGGTTGCGCTTGATCTGGCTCTTGATGTTGGCCATACCGTCCTACGGGGGTTGGGGGAACCGAGCCAAGCTAGCAGCCCCTGCCAGGGTAGGCCGGTCGCCGCCGCCGCGACCCCTGCCGCCGCGTCCCAGGTACCGTCGGTCCCGTGACCACGATCGAGAACATCGACGACGGGTCCCTCGAATGGCACGGCCCGTCCCCCCGTCTGCGGCTGCTGCGGCGCTACCAGGTGGCGGGGGTCGCCGCCGTCGTCGCCATCGCTGTCGTCGTCGCCGCGGTGCTGTCCGGTGGCGGGGCGGTGCCGGTGGTCGTCGCCCTGGTCGTCGTGGTGGCGGCGGCGCTGGCCGCCGACCTGCTC
>JALYVP010000295.1 GCA_030853185.1 Actinomycetota bacterium
TCGAGATAGGCGTGGCAGGCGTCGCGTAGCCGGTCGACGGCCGGTCCGCTACTTGATCGTCGAGCCACGGCTATCACCAGACGGCGCTGGACCGCCATGAACACCTCAGAGAAGAGCGCCTTCTTGTCAGCGAAATGATGGTAGGCGGCGCCCTTGGTGACCCCGACGTCGGCTGCGACTCCATCCAGGGTGGTCGCGCGATAGCCGTTCACCCCGAATCGGGCCGTTGCTGCACCGATCAGCGCCGCTCGGGTGGCGCCCGCTTGCTTGTCCCGCGCCGTCGGACCCTTGCTCACCTACCCAAAGTATGTACCATCGTCCACCTACCTTGGGTATGTGAAAGGAGAGTCGTGGAGCCGAACCGTTCGGTCATAACCATGGATGATGCTCGCCGCGTGCTCGCCGACTCGCCGTTCGCCGTGTGGTGGGGCTTGCTGGTCGACGATGTCGGGTACGGCACAGCCACGGTCAGCCTTCCCTCCGCTGCGCATCTGATGCGCCCCGGCGGCGTGCTCCAAGGCGCCAGCTACGACGTTGTCGCTGACGTCGCCATGTGGCTGGCCATCATGAGCCGAAGCGGGTCTGACACCCCGGCCGTCACTATCGAGATGAAGACAAACTTCCTTCGCTCCACCGCAGCCAACCTGGTCTCGACTGCGACGGTCGTGCACCCCGGCCGCCGAATCATCTTCGGAGCCGCCCAGACTGTCGACAGTGCGGGCCGCCTCGTGGCCCACAGCACGCTCACGTACGCGCTCTCTGACCGGTCACGGCACGGGCTCCAGGGGCGGCCTCCGTAGTAGCTGGTCATCGTCGGCTTCGGTGCCGCGACCGTTCGCCGTTCCCTCTGCGGAAGAGAAAAGAGCACCACGATGGCTCTGGGGAAACGCGTCGGTCTCGTGAGAGTGGGTGCCGGCAACGCTCCGCCAGTAGCGTCCCTCGAACCGGCATGATGAGCGATCATGGGGCACCGAGTGACCGCCGTAAGAGCCGGAACAGCGGCGGTGGTCTTCGCCGCCGTAGCGGTGATCACCGCCGGCTTGTTTGGAGCTGCCACTGGCGGGGGACGCGCCCGGGCCGCCGCCATCTCGGCCATACCGGCTCTCCCAGGCTGGGGACCATCGAGACGGTTGACCAAAACGACGTCGGCGACCCGTTCATTCTCTCTGTCGCGGCGGGCGTCAGTCCTCCCGTCGACGTACCGTTCGTTGGCAGCGGCACCGGCTCCGACGCGTACGAGTCCTCGCCTTGGTCAGCCTCCACCGCAGCCTCGGCTACCACTCACGGCTGGTATGTCCTCTTCGGCACAACCGACTGGCAGGGAAACGTCCCGACGGCGATCTCGGTTGATCTCAAGCACTGGACCCAGGCACCCGACGCTTTGCCGGCCCTGCCCATCTGGGCGGCACCCTCGATCACCATGACCTGGGCGCCCGCCGCCCTACGAACAAAGGCGGGCTGGGTTCTGTACTTCAGCACCCAGGAAGAGAACTCCAAGCTCGAATGCATGGGACGGGCCGTGTCGACATCACCTGCGGGTCCCTACACAGACGGGTCAGGCGGGCCGATGCTCTGCCAGAGAAACCTGGGCGGCTCGATTGATCCCAGCGTCGTTAGCGACCGTCAGGGGACCAAGTATCTGACGTGGAAGAACGACGGTAATGGGATCCGCACCCCCGACAGTCTCTGGTCCGAGCGGCTCAGCACGGACGGTCTCGGCCTCCAAGGCCAACCTCACCGCCTGATGGGCGCCGACCAGGCATGGGACAATGGCGTGGTGGAGGGGCCCGTGCACCGGAACCTCCACCACCCCCTTCCTGGCCACCACCGGAACGCTGGTCTCCCCGGGCGGCCTCGACACGTTGACCTTCCGCGATGGACGGCCGTGGGTCGCGTTCACAGCGTTGATGCTCGTACCCTCCCCCTGGCACCCAGGCCACACCTACTACAACCGGGTGCTCGACATTGCGCCCATCCTCTCCCACTAGCCGCCTATCGTCCGCCCCGGTCGGTGCCTTGCCCAGATCCAGGTCGGTCGCCGGTCGCCCCACGAGGCCGCCGCCTGGCTCGGCGGTGGTAGGGGACGAATCGGAGTGGACCGAGGGCGCCTCGCTGGCCGAACTGTACGCCGCCCGCAACGACCGTCCGGTCCCTCGAACCAGCGAAGCTTCGGCCTCAACCGGTCTCTACTTGTAGACGATGCCTGCCTGTTCGCGTCGTGGACTAGGCGCCCAGAGCGGCAAGGACGTGCCGACGAAGGAGGACGATCCCGTATACCATCGCCATCTTGGCCGATCGGACATGCCGTTCCCTCCCCGCCTTTCGGCCGAGAAGCCATGCGGGGGCGTGTTGCACAAGACCGGCCAGCGGGACCGGGCGCAACTCGTCGTACTCGCCTACGAGAGACGGGGCTGGTTCGGCTGGGGGACAGCTGACGACCTGGCGCTGCCTGCCCTTCGCTTGGAGGCGAAGCTCAGGCTCGAGGCGGATCAACGACACAACCAACCGCTAACACCCAGAGGAGCCGTTGGGGCTCGATCACGGGCTGGAGAGGCAGTACCCCTCGTGCAGACGCCGTGCGCGCAACACCACGTCGTGGGTGTGGTGTGACCCCGCGCCGCTAGCGACGGCACGTGATCGCTCGTCGAGACCAGCCCGCCAGCCGTCGCCGAGCAAGGCGGCGACACCGGAAGGGCTCACGTAGTCGGCAGGGTCGAACCCGGCAGCCTTGGCCTGCTCGACGTCCATGTCGCCATGATGTACGACAACCAGGAGTCCTCCAGGTGCGACGGCCGCCAGAAGTGCACGCTCAGCGTCGTCGCCCGGTGTGCGAAGCAGCGCCGGATACTGCGCGGACACCAAGTCGAACACACCTGGGGACAGTGGAGCATCCACCAGGCCAGCATGTAGCCACTGCACCCGCACTCCGACCTGCTCGGCGACGACCGAAGCACGTTGCAGCGCCACTTGCGACACGTCCAGCGCGGTCACTTCCCAACCCCGCCCGGCCAGCCATACCGCGTCAGCGCCCTCTCCACAACCGACGTCAAGCGCACGACCCGGCTTCAGGTCAGCCACCTCGGCGACCAAGGTGGCGTTAGGTTGGCCGCTCCACACCTGCTCGGTGCTGGCGTACCGCTCGTCCCAGTCCGTGTCGCCGTGCTCGACTCGGCCGGCACCCACGCAGGGGTCCCCAACCTCATCGTCGCAGTCATGCTCTTGGTCAGGTGCTGGGTCCATCACATCGTCATCTTCCTCGAGACGTGGCCTAACGGCAAGATCGCCGTTGAGAACGCGATTGCTTCTCCCTATGCCCGGCCGGTTCAGTCCCGTGGTTTACGGGGAGGGGGTGAGCGACGACTTCGTGGTGGGAGTGGGCCCGGTCGTCGTGGGCGTTGATGCTGGCGTCGTTGCCGGGTTCTCGGTGATCGGCGTAGCGCCGGGCGGCGCAGTGGCCTGCGAGGGGACGCCACCCAGTCCGCCGCTCACCGCGCCCGTTCCGGCCGGGGTGTGGGCGGGGACCGGTGTGTTCGACGAGTGCGCCCGTCCGAAGCTGAGGAGATCGGACCACCAGATAGGCGAGATGCTCACCACGGACCCGGTGTGGGGGGCGTTGATCATGAGACCGCCGCCGATATACATGCCCACGTGGTGGACATCGGTGCCGAAGAACACCAGATCGCCGGGGCGGAGCCCGGAGAGGGGGACGGGGACGGTGTAGCTGTACTGGTCGATGGCCACTCGGGGGATGCTCAGCCCAGCCTTGTTCCAGCTAAACTGGGTGAGCCCGGAGCAGTCGAAGATGTCTGGTCCGGTGCCACCCCACACGTAGGTCTTCCCCAACTCCGAGAAGGCCCAGGCTAGTGAGACCGTCGTGGTCGGCGCCGGGGCCGGCAGGGGGGCGGCGGGGGTGAATTGCAGTGAGGTCGCCGCGGTCAGGTCCTGGCCCGCCTGTTGGGCGACGGTTGTGGCTTCGATGCGCAGCGTGCTCGCCGTCGCCGCGTCGAGGGTGCCCAGCTCCTGGCGCAGGGCCGACGCTTGGCCATCGCTCGCGGCGAGGGCTTGGGAGGTGTCGCCGGCAGCTGCCTGGGCAACGGTGACGGAGCGTTGAGCGGCGGCAGCTGCGGCATGGGCGGTGCCCGCTGCCGCCTGCGCTGCGACCTCGTCGGCTTTGGCCGT
>JALYVP010000055.1 GCA_030853185.1 Actinomycetota bacterium
CACCGGTGGGGGGCGGCGGCAGCGGCCCCCCTCCGGCCAGGGTCGAGGCCACATCGGCGGCTAGATCATTGGCGACGGCGGCCAGGGCTCGGTCCATCTTGAAGGTCCGGGACTGAGCGTTGAGCAGCCGGGGATGATCGCGGCGCCGAAGGAGCCGCAACCTGAGGGGTTGGGGGTGGGCCAGACCCACCAGGCCGCTGGTCTGGTGGTCGGGGGCGGCCCGCACTCGCCGGACGACGATCTCGGGATGACCGAGAGCGACGCCGTCCCACAGGGCCCCGAGCACATCGACGAGAGCCTGGTCGCTGCGCCAGTTGACCCCGAGGGTGGCCCGGGTGGACGCCGACCGGCACGCCTGCAGGTAGGCATGGACGTCCCCGCCGCGGAAGGCGTAGATGGCCTGCTTGGGATCCCCGATCAGCACCAGGTTGACGGCGCCGTCGAAGGCCCGGTGGATGATGTCCCATTGCACGGGGTCGGTGTCCTGGAACTCGTCGACCAGCACCACCTGGTAGCGCTCCCGAAGGCGGCGGGCGGCGGCGGGGCCCCGGAGGGGATCCTCGAGGGTCTCACACAGTCGGGTCAGCAGGTCGTCGTAGCCCAGGGTGCTGCGGCGCAGCAGCCGCCGGCTGACCTCGCCGGTGGCCCGGGTGGCCAGTCGGAACAGCAGGTTTGCGGGGCTGTCGCGCTCGGCCCCTTCCGGAGCCAGGGTGGTGCGCGGGTTGCCCACCGCGGACCGGGCCGCCTTGCCGGCATCCCGCCTGGTGATGGTGACATCCGGGTCGCTCCGAGGCTGGAGGTAGTGGCGGAGGTACAGGTCGTCGACCACCTCGTCGGTGAGGTCGTCGACGCTCTCGACCAGGTGCCATCCGGTACCCAGGTCCCCGGCGGTCCCCAGGCCACCAAGGACCAGAGCACAGAACCCGTGGGTCGTGGTGATGGTGGCGGTGTCGAAGGCGGCGGCGGCGCGGGTCAGGCGCTCGAGATGCAAGGCGGTGCGGGCATCCCCGTCGGCGCAGAGCAGCCGGACCAGGTCATCGGGAGGCTCACCGCCTTCGACCACGGTGCGCAGCCCGTGGGTGGCTGACACCAGCCGGTCGCGCACCCGGTCGCGCAGCTCACCGGTGGCGGCTCGCGTGAAGGTCACGATCAGGAGCGCGTCGGCGGGCACGCCGGCCGCCAGGTGGCGGATGGCGAGGGCGGCGATGGCGAACGTCTTGCCCGTCCCGGCACTGGCCTCGAGGACCGTGGTGCCCTGAGGGAGCGGCCCGTAGAGGTCGAACTCGGCCATGCCGTCCGGGCGGTCCGGGCCGGCCGAGAGCTCCCCGGCCAGGCTCACCGAGCCATGGGCGGTCGTCACGTTGATGCCTCGTGGGCGAGGAGCCCGTCCCAGAGGCGGTGGGCCAGCCGACCGAACCGGCTTTGCTCGGTGCTGTCCCAGCCGGGGCCTGTCTCGTCCGGCCCGGGTTCGATGCCGAGCAGGGTTCGGAAGTCGGTCCGGGTCCCGAGCACCAGGCGGTGCTCGGGATCGCCCCGCTCGCCCTCCCGCTCGAACTCACCCTCCCAGCACCGCTGGGCGACTGGTTCGGCCTGGTCCCGCTCACCGCCGGCCCACGAGGCGGATGTCGCCGCGTAGAGGGGAAGGGGTTCGCTCATCCCTCGGCCCCACAGGTCGATGAGGACCTCGAGCTGCGCCAGGGCCAGCCGGCGCCGCTCCCCCGGGTCGACGCTCAGGGGAGCCAGAGCCGTCCGCTTGGCCAGCATCCGAGCCCCGTACTCGGGGCGGGAGACAATGCGACCCGACCATGGATGCTCAGGGTGGGCGGCGCTGAGGGCGAGCAGACGGACCCATGTCTCCAGCCGGTGGGTGGGCTTGAGCCGTGAGAACGTCACGGTGTTGACCACGACGCCACGCAATCCGCTGACCGTGCCCACCAGGGTCCTGCCGCTGGGGAGCTCCACGGCGACGTCGACGATGTCGCCGGCCTCCTCGTCGCCGAGCAGGCGCCCGTCGATGCCGGGACCGCCGGCTTCGTCAACCAGGGCGGCCACGATCTCGGCGACCGAGGCCAGGCGACGTTGCCCCAGCCAGCCGGGGGGCAGGGCGCCCCCAGCCAGTTCCGCCGCCTCGGCGTCGTCAGCGGTCCACCCCGTCAGCTGCCGGCGCAGCAGATGGTCCCCGACCCCCCATTGCCCCAGGCCGTCGAGGTCGATGGGGAGGCCGTCGTCGGCCTCGTCGTCGGGCCGGGGCAGGCTGATCCCCAGGCGGCCCCGCAGGAAGGCCCGGACCGGATGCCGCACGAAGGCGGCCAGGTCGTTCAGGTTGACCAGGTCGGTCTCTACCGGCGCCAGCGGGCCCGGAAGGAACGGCTCGGGCCCATGGCGTGGTCCTGCGGCCGCCCGGGCGCCGGCGAGCTCGGCCCTGTCGAAGCTCCACGGCTGAGCCGGGGTCAGGGCGCCCACGGTGAAGTTCCGGGCATCGAAGGGCTGCAGCGGGTGATGCACCACCAGGCAGTCGGTGACGGTGCGCCCGTCGGGGTCGAAGGCGGTCCGCTCGGCCACATCGAGCAACTCGGCGACGGGAATGGCGGGGCGGCGGACCTCGTTGGTGCGCTCGTCTCGGCCGGTGTAGGTGATGACGAGGTGGTCCTGGGCTGCCAGCACGGCGTCGAGGAGGAGTTGCTGATCGGAGCTGCGGGGATCACTGTCGCCCACTCGGGGTCGGCGGCTGAGAAGGTCGTCTCCATCGGGCCGGTCCCCCCGGGGGAAGACGGTGTCATCAAGGCCCAGCAGGCACACGACCCGGTGCGGCACCGAGCGCATGGGGACGAGCGTGCACATGGTCAGATGGCCGGTTCGGAAGTTGGCGCGGGTGGGTCGACCCTTGAGACGATCGGCGAACAACTCACCCACCTCGGCGGGAGACAACGTCACCGCCCCGGCCGCGTGGGACTCGTCGAGCACCTCGGTGAGTAGGGTGTCGAGCTGTTGGCGCTGCCACCGATCGGCTCCGGGTGTCGCCATCAGGGCGTCGGCCGCCGTGGCGACGGCCTCCACCCATTCGGCGATGGTCTGGGTCGCCGAAAGCCGGTCGAGGGCGCCAGCCAGGCGGTCGACGAGCTCAGCCAGACGACCTACCAGGCTCACGTCGGGTGTCCCGGCGATGTCGAGAGGGAGGGTTCCGTCGACCGGCGGACCGTCGTCAGCGGCCATGACGACACCGGCCAGCACGCGGTCCGTGCCCCACCGCCAGGTGTTGGCTTCCACGTTCTCGAGGTGGTACGGGGCCCGGTGGGCACCGTCGAGACCCCACCGGATCCCGGCGTGGCGCACCCACTCGCCGAGCGTCGTCAGATCGTCGTCGTCGAGGCGGAACCGTTCTCGGATGGGGGCCATGCCCGCCAGGTCGAGCACGCTCGAAGCCCCGACCCGGGATCCCACCATGGTGAGCAGCTGGGTGACGGCCTGCAGGACCGGGTTCGTCTGACGCAGCGAGCGGTCCGCCAGGCGGACTCGGAGATCGGAGCCCCCGGTACCCTCGCCGTCCCGTTCGCCGACGTCCTGGCCGTGGTGACCGTCGCCTCCGGGGCCGAGGCCAAAGGTGGCGGAGATGATGGGGGCGAAGGTGTCGATGTCGGGACACAGCACGATGACGTCGCGAGCTTCGAGCGTCGGGTCGTCGCTCAACAGGTGCAGGATGGCGTCGCGCAGGACCTCGACCTGCCGGGTGGGACCGTGGCAGGCATGAACCCGCATGCTGCGGTCGTCAGGGCCGAGCCCGAAGCGCGGCGCCCCCCCTCCCTGGGCCGGCGCCGCTCCTCCTCGCGGCGCCGGCGCGGGCAGAGGCCGGTCTGCCCGGATGTCCGCCTGGATCCTGCCCAGCAGCGTGGCTGGGGCGTCGATGGCCACCAGCGCCTCGTCGTGGTCGGTGCGGACCGAGGCCAGGACGACCTGCATCTCCCTGGCGTCGCGTGCCCACGACGCCAGGAGAGGGTTCTTCGGGGTCCCGGAGGCGCCCTCGGACCTCGTCGGCAGAACAGCCGGGGATGCCCGCCGCGGCGACCGGGCCCGCTCGGGGATGGGAGCTCGAACCGGAGACGCCCCTGGTTGGTACAGCCCGGCCACGCGAGCCCACAGGGCGGACGAGGGGTGGAGAAGCCAAAGGTGCACGTCGCGTCCGACGGCCAGCGCCGCCAGGACCTCCAGGTAGGTCGCCGGAAGCCGGGTCAGGCCGAACAGCGACAGCCGGGGCGGAAGGTCGATGATCTCCGGGTTTGTCCGTAACAGGGCGCACGCCGGACCGAGCCGCTCGGCCGGGCACGGGATCCCTACGGCCGCCCGCAACGCTCTCCACAGTGGCGGCTGCCAGCGCAGGTCTTCGACGATGGTCCGCCCCGTCTCGTCGGTGTCCCGGCCCTCCGCCCAGGCGCAGATCATGCCCGGCCGGTGGACGCCGTAGTGGTCGAACAGGTCGGCGAGGTGTCGCACCACCGCGAAGCGGCGGGCCCTCCTCGGGTCGTCGGCGGTGTCTGGAGTCACGCGACCGAGGTGGCCGGCGAGAGGCGCAAGCCAGTTCTCTCCGAGGTGGCGGTCCACCACGCTCAGGAGAGGCCACACGGAGCGCCGCGCCGTCCAGGGGTCGCGGTCAGCGTCGATGGCCGTGGCCGCCGCTAAGGCCCGCTCGGTCAGCGTGGCAGGGAACGGGAAGTCGACGTTGGCGCACACACCGTCATGACCGCCATCGGACGCGCCCAGCGTCGCCGAGAGGCGCTGGGTGAGCCACCGCTCGACGCCTCGGGTGGGGACGGCCACGACCTCAGGGGAGAAGGGGTCGCCCGTTGGTGTTCGCAGGACGGCGGCGAGACCGTCGACCAGCCGGTCTGACCGCTCTGCCCGGTGGGTCGACAACATGGAGGGCCCATGGTAGGCAACCGGGGTGACAGGGCCGGAACAGCGTGCATGACACCGCAACGGCGGCCGCGCCCGCGAGAATCAAGGGATGTGTCCGTGGTCGCTCCTGCCGCCGTCCCTGGCGCTGCCCCCTTTTGACCAGCCGGGGCGGGACCGGCCGGGCCTGATCGCCGGGTTGTCCCCTGGGGTGCCGGACTCCCGATGACCGACGAGATGTACGAGCGGGCGTTCCAGCCCGTTCCCAGAGCCATCATGGCCCGGCGCATGGCCGAGCGCCGCCGACGGTTCCGAAGGCGGTTCCTGCCACTGGCCGCGGTGAGCTTCGTGTTCCTGTTGATCTTCGTCTCCGTCGTCGGAGCCGCCGCCACGCCCGGCAACGAGGACTTCAAGGCAAAGTGGGCCGACTGGCTGCGCGCCCATCACGCCGCGTTCGTGGTGACACCGATCGAGTCGTGGTACTACAAGCACCAGGCGCCGGCCAAGGGTGGCCAACCGAAGAACCTGAACAATGTCGTCACGGCCCCGGTGGCCAAGGGACCGCGGGGTGACCACCTCCCGGTGCCCGCCCCGGTTGCCCTCGTCACCGGGAACCACCTGGCCAACGAGGGTCAGTGGGTGCCGACCGGTCCGTTGGTCAACGGGCTGGCCCCCATGTACGAAGCCCAGTTCCGGGCCGACGACATCTTCACCAGCCAGATCACCACCGCAGTGTGGATGGATCCGACGCTGCTCCGCTTCTCCTTGGTCCCCGGCGCCCAGGAGCCGGGTGGTAAGTGGACGCAGAGTCCCTTCATCACCGCGGCCCAGCAGCCCGCCGCCGCCGCCGCCTTCAACGGCGGGTTCCGGACCCAGGATGCCCACGGTGGCTTCTACCTGGACGGCCAGACCGTGGGCGCGCTGCAGCCGGGCGCCTCATCGCTGGTCTTCTACACCGACGGCCACGTCGATGTCGGCACCTGGGACGGCGAGGTACGCATGGGCTCCAACGTGCGCGCGGTCATGCAGAACCTGGTTCCCATCGTCGACAACGGGCAGGCCGCCCCGGCCGCCACGTATGCCGACGCCAAGATCTTTGGCACGACGATCGGGTCCAACACGGTCGTGGCCCGCTCGGGGGTGGGCGTGACCGCCCGCGGTGGCTTGGTCTACGTGGCCGGACCGGCGATGAGTGCTCGCAGCCTGGCCGAGTCGTTACAACGGGCCGGTGCCGTACGGGCCATGACGCTCGACATCAACCCCGAGTGGGTGACCTTCAACTTCTACCTGCACGACGCCTCCGACCAGGTCAACGGGGTCAAGCTGTACCCCCAGATGCAGCGACCGGCCAGCCGGTACCTCGGACCCACCCACGAGTCCCGCGACTTCGTGCTGGCGTCCACCCCGTAGGGGGCCTGCCGTCCCGCGGCGATGTCCGGCGGTCGGGGAGATCAAACGGGTCGTCAGTTGTTACAGAACCCTTGCGCGGCCGTGAATGGCTCATTACAGTCACCCGACAGAGAGACCTAAAACGATTTAGAAGGCAACCCAGAGCCCGAGTCGGGGAGACGGAGGGAACCGAGATGGAAGCGGAGAGGGGGCCGAGCGATGGAGGAGGAGCGGGAGGGAGCGGTGGCCGCCGGCGTCGGCGAGTGGAGCACGGTTCCGTCCCGCCGTCCCGCCCGGCTCCGGCTGGCTGATGTCGCCGCCCTGGCGGAGACGTCGGTGGCTACTGCCTCGCTGGCCCTGAACGGCAAGGCGGTCGGCGAGCAGACCAGGACCCGGGTCCTCGAGGCGGCCCGGAGGCTGCGCTACGTGCCCGAGGCCAGTGCCCGGGCCCTCAAGACGGGCAGGACGGCGGTGATCGGCATGATCATCGTGAACCGCCCCCAGACCGTGGAGCTGACCGGGAGCTCCTCATTCTTCTACGCCGTGCTCCGGGGGGCGCTGGTGGCGGGGGAGCTGGAAGGGTTCCACATCTCCTGGCACGTCATCACCGCCGACCTCACGGTGGAAGAACGACAACTGTCGGATCTGGCTGCTAGCGGTCGCTACGACGCCATGGTGATCTTCCCCCAGTGGGTCAATGACGCCCGTTACGCCGTGACCATCGCCCGCCTGGGCGTCCCCGCCATCACCGTCAACGATCCCCACGCGGTGGCTCCCACGCTGCCCATGGCCGCAGTCGTCCTCGACAACGACCAGGCCATGGCCCTGTCCCTCGAACACCTGCTCGACGCCGGGCACCGCCGGATCGCCTACCTGGCCGGGCCGGCCGAGCACCTCGAGGCGGACCGCCGCCTGGACGCCTACCGGTCGCTGATGGCCGGCCATGGCGTCGTCGTGCCCGACAGCTACGTGCACCGGGTGGAGTACACGATCGAGGACGGCGCTACCGGCTTCGACGTCCTGTGGGACCAGATCCGGGTGGCCGGCGACGCCGCTCCCACCGCCATGCTGGCGGCCAGCGACTATGTGGCGGCCGGGCTGATGCAGGCTGCCCAGCGACGGGGGGTGGTGATCCCCGACGACCTATCGGTGGTCGGCTTCGACGACCTTGACGTGGCCCGGGCGACCACCCCCCGGCTGACGACCATCGCCCAGCCTCTGACCCGCCTGGGGGAGATCGTCACCCTGGCGGCGATCGGTCTGCTCCGCGGCGACCTGGTCGGCACCACCGTCCTGCCTACCAGGCTCGTCGAGCGGGAATCCGTCACGACGTTCACCGGCCCACGACCAGCCACGAAGCCATGAACCAACAGCAGAGGAGAAGCACCATGACTGACCAGCACACCGATGCAGGAGGCAATGAGCTCTACGGTGGGGAGGCGACGTCGTCCAGCCGGCGCCGGTTCCTCCAGATCGCCGGTCTCGGCGGCTTCGGTCTGGCCGCGGCCGGGTTGGGGGCCTGCGGGAGCAGCACCAAGGGGGCGGGGGCCGCCAACGGAGGTCACGGATCGTTTCTCACGACCCCCCAGTTCAACTGGGTGTTCGTCAACCATGTGACCACCAACTCGTTCTTCCAGGCCACCCAGTACGGGGCGGAGGACGCCTGCGCACTCACCGGGTGCAAGTACCAGTGGACGGGTTCGGAGTCCTCTGACGTGGGCCAGATGGTCAACGCCATGAACTCGGCGATCACCTCGGGCGCCGACGGCATCGCCGTGTCCCTGATCGATCAGAAGGCGTTCGATGCGCCGGTCAAGGCCGCTCTGGCCAAGGGGATCCCGGTGATCTCCTACAACGCCGACACGCCCAATGACCGCTTGGCCTACATCGGCCAGGACCTGTACGTCTCCGGTCAGCAGATGGGTCAGCGCATCGCCGGCATCGTCGATTCGGGGAAGGTGGCCATCTTCATCGACACCCCCGGCTCGCTCAACGTGCAGCCCCGCGCCGATGGGGCACTGGCCGCCATCAAGGCGTCGGGCAAGTCGATCCAGGCCGTGCAGGTGACCACCGCCGCCGACGCCAACGCCGAGCAGGCGGCCATCGACTCGTGGTATCAGGGCAACCAGGACGTCAAGGGTATGTTCTCGGTGGACGGCACTGGAACCCAGGGCGTGGCCAACGTGATGAAGAAGTACAGCCTGACCTCCAAGGGCGTCCATGGAGGCGGCTATGACCTGCTGCCGATCAGCTTGCAGGCGGTCAAGACCGGCGACCTCGACTTCTGCATCGATCAGGAGGCGTACTACCAGGGCTTCATCCCCGCCCTGTACCTCTACATGTACAAGCTGTCCGGCACCTTGTTGACCCCTCCGGCGACCGACACCGGCCTCAAGTTCGTCACCAAGGCCAACGTGGGCCCGTACCTGGGCCAGTCCAATCGCTTCGAGGGCAGCTCCGGCAACCAGCTCTACCTCAAGGTCTGAGCGTGGCCAGCGACGTCAAGGCCAACGACGCCCAGACGGCCTCCGATCCGGCTTCAGCGACCGGATCGAGGGCGTCCCCGACCCCTCCCTCCGGCCCGTCAGGGCTGAGGAACGTCGGTTCGGGCCTGCTCCGCCAGCGGGAGCTGAGCGTGGTGGTCGTGGTCATCGCCCTGATCATCTACTTCAGCGTCACCAAGCCGGCGTTCCACACCTCCAACAACATCGGCAACATCGCCAACTACACGTCGGCGGCGGCCCTCATCGCCATCGCCGAGGTCTTCCTGCTGGTGTGCGGCGAGATCGACCTGTCGGCGGGCATGACGTTCGCGCTGACGCCGATCGTCATGGTCAGCCTGAACGGCCATGGCGTGCCCCTGATCCTGTCGTTGTTGATCGCCCTGGTCATCGCCGCTGCGGTCGGGGTGTTCAACGGAGTGGTGACCGTGTTGCTGAAGCTGCCGTCGTTCATCACCACGCTCGGAACGTTGTACCTGGTCCATGCCGTCACCTTGAAGGTGTCCCACAGCTATCCGAAGCCGGCGCCGTCCAGCGGGTTCTTCTACCACGTCCTGGGTGGGTGGAAGTGGTCGGAGATCATCTGGGCAGTGGCCCTCGCCTTGGTGTTGCACGTGGTGCTGACCAACAGCCGGTTCGGGGTGGCCACCATCGCCACCGGCGGCAACTTCCTCGGTGCCTCCGAAGCCGGCATCCGGGTCCGGCTGGTCAAGATCAGGGCGTTCGTGATCACCGCCGTGTTCGCCGGCTTCGCCGGTGTCCTCGACGGGATCCACATCTCCCAGAACTTCACCCCCAACGCCGGCGGCAACGACCTGATGTTCCTCGCCGTGGCGTCAGCGGTGATCGGCGGCACGGCGCTGTTGGGCGGGTCGGGCACGGTGATCGGGGCGTTCTTCGGGGCGCTGCTGCTCGGCGTGTTGCAGAACGGCTTCAACGTGGCCGGGCTGTCCTCGACCGACTACATCCTCTTCGAGGGCATCGCCATCATCGCCGCCATGATCCTCAACACCCAGCTCGGGAGACTGCGCGGGGGAGCGAAGAAGGCTTGATATGACCATCACAGAGGCATCTGCCACCCCAGCTCCCGGTCACGACACCGACGTGGTCCGCGCCGAGCACGTCGCCAAGACCTTCGGGCCCGTTGCCGCCCTCTCCGACATCAACCTGCGGGTGGGTCAGGGCGAGGTCCTGGGCCTTCTGGGCGACAACGGTGCGGGCAAGTCGACGCTCATCAAGATCCTCACCGGTTTCCACCAGCCCGACTTCGGCCAGTTGTACTTCGAGGGTCGAGAGGTGAACCTCAAATCGGTCAGCCAGGCCCGACAGATGGGCATCGAGACCGTGTTCCAGGACTTGGCTTTGGTGAACAGCCTCCCGGTGTACTTGAACCTCCACCTGAACAAGGAGCTCCACCGCGGGCCTTTCCTCCGGAAGCGGGCCATGCGCCAGCAGGCCCGGCGCTATCTGGACGACATCGGGATCAGCATCCCATCGGTCAATGCCGAGGTCGAGCATCTCTCCGGTGGCCAGCGCCAGGCCATCGCCGTGGCCCGCTCCGTGTACACAAACGCCAAGCTGTTGCTGCTCGACGAGCCCCTGGCCGCCATGGGGGCCAAGGAGGGCGGGATCATCCTCGACCTGGTCAACATGTTGCGGGAGCGCGGCGATGTGTCGATCATCATCATCGCCCACAACTACTCCCAGGTCTTCGATGTGTGTGACCGGGTCAACCTGCTCCAGCACGGGGAGATCACACTCGACAAGCGGACCGACGAGACGTCGGCCGAGGAGATGCTCGAGATCGTCGCCAGCGAGTACCGGACCGGCGGGAGGTTGGCCAAGGGACGCGGGAAGGCCCTCGCGGAGATCCGGCGGCGCGGTTGACCCATCGGTCGGCTACGACAGGCGCCCGGCTCCCGGCGATGGCTTCACCGCGAAGGTCGAAGGCTTGGTCCCGTGGCCAGCGCGCTCGAAGGCGGGGGTGACGACGGCGTCGACGTCGTCGGCGGCGACGCCCACGGCGATGCACGATCCCCCGAACCCGGCGCCGGTCATTCGGGCGCCCCGCGCACCCGCCGACCGGGCTGCGGCTACCGCCGTGTCCAGCTCGTCGCAGGAGACCTCGAAGTCGTCGCGGAGTGAGGCGTGGGACGCATCGAGGAGGTCGCCGATGTCCTCGCCGGCGCCCAGGCGCCTGGCGGTCTCGAGGACGCGGGTGTCCTCGGTGACCACGTGGCGGGCCCGGCGGGCCAGCACTCCGCTCAAGTGCCGGGCGACCAGGTCCTCATCGGCGTCGCGCAGCTGGGGGACACCCAGGGCGGCGGCCGCCTCCTCACAGGAGCGGCGCCGGTTGGCGTAGGCACCGTCGGTGTTGCGGTGCCGGACGCCGGTGTCGATGACGGTGAGGGGGCCGAGGGCCAGGGGTAGGTGGTGGACGTCGAGGCTGCGGAAGTCGATGAGCTGACCGTGGCCGGCGGTCGCTCCCAGGATCGCCAGCTGATCCAGAAGACCGGTGGGGGCACCGACGTAGTCGGACTCGGCCCGGTGGCAGAGCGTGGCCAGACGGAGCGATCCGAGCTGGGAGTCGGCGAGGTCGTCGACAGCGATGGCGACGGCCGCCTCCAGCGCCGCGCTCGAGGACAGGCCGCCGCCGATGGGCACGGTGGAGTCGACGACCAGGTCGAGACCGCCGACGTCGACCCCTTCGGCACCGAGCGCCCACAGCACACCGAAGGGGTAGCGGGCCCATGAGGTGCCCGGCCCCGGGGCCAGGGCGTCGAGGTCGGCGACCACCGGATCGTCGTCCGGTGTGGACGTCGACCAGGCCCGGACCCGGCGGTCGTCGCGCCGACCGCCGGCGACCTGCGTCTGGCGGTCGATGGCGAAGGTGATGGCGAACCCGCCGCAGTAGTCGGTGTGCTCACCGATCAGGTTCACCCGTCCCGGTGCCTGCCAGACGCCGTCGGGAGGATGGCCGACGATCGAGCGGAAGGAGTCGGCGACGGTCATCGGCGCTCGAGGCCGACCGAGTCTCGGGCCTGGCGGAGCCGGGCGGCGGTTTCCTCGGGGGCCACATCGGTGACGAACGCGCCGCCTTCCAGCTCCGAGCCGGCCAGGTACTTGAGGCGGTCGGAACTGCGGTGGGGCGGAGAGAACTCCACGTGAAGGTGGCTGACCGGGTCCCATGCCTCCTCGTCGTTCGTGGGGCGCTGGTGGAAGGCCATGACATAGGGCAGCGAGAAGTCCCACAGGGCGTCGTAGGCGCGGGCCACCGTCTGCAACATCCGGGCCAAGGCCGCCCGCTCCGGGCCGCCGAGGTCGCCCAGGGAGGGGCGGTGGGCGCTGGGGGCGACGTGGACCTCATAGGGGAAGCGGGCCCAGAACGGCACCCACGCCACCCAGCCGTCGTCGGTGTCGACCAGGCGCCGGCCGTCGGCCACCTCGGCCGCCACCACATCGCATTCGACGCAGCGACCCGTGCGGCGCAGGTGGTCCTGGGCGGCTCGTAGCTCCCGCAGCGGCCGGGGAGGGACGTCGGGGTAGCCGTAGATCTGGCCGTGGGGGT
Organism: Actinomycetota bacterium; assembly: GCA_030853185.1. GTDB lineage: Bacteria > Actinomycetota > Acidimicrobiia > Acidimicrobiales > Palsa-688 > JALZAH01. Next base: position 12,346 of record JALYVP010000055.1, read on the forward strand.
GCGACAGTGTGGTGCCGACGACCTCGCCCTTGTTCTCGAACGGCATGACGTAGGCGATGTCGTCCTGGGCGCCGAGGGTTCGCCACCGGTCGACCCAGACGTCGACGAGCATCCGCACCCGCTCGGCGCCGAGCTCGGAGAAGGTGGTGTCGTGGTCGTCCGAGTAGACGACGACCTCGCAGCGACCGGAGGCGGCCTCGACCGGGTAGAGGTTGGTGCCGTCGACGCTCGGGGGAGGCGGATGCCCGGAGAACGACGGGAACCTGTTGTCGAAGCTCACCACCTCGAAGGTCGGGTACGGGATCTCGGTCTCGGCGGCACCGGGTCGGGTGGGGCACAGCGGGCAGTAGCCGGCCGGCGGCTTGTAGGTCCGGCTCTGGCGGTGGGTGGCGAAGGTGACCCATTCGCCGGTGGTCGGGTCGTAGCGCCGCTCGGTCACGATCGCTGATCAGCGCCTGGGCCAGGCGAGCCCGGGGGGCGATCCCCGTCACCGTCGCGGTCAGGGCCGCCGCGGCCGAGCCGGTACAGGGTCAGCCGGCGTCCGTCCGGCTTCGTCTCGGGACGGCGGCTCAGGCCGCCGGCGGCACCGTCGATCGTCTCCCAGGGCTCGTGGCGAGCGACCACCTCAGCTGAACAGGACCCGGTGCCAGATCTCCGACAGGGTCTGGGCCGCCAGGCACACGTCCGCCCCGCTGCGCCGGCCGAAGGTCTCCAACAGGTAGCGCTCGTTCATCCACACCATGGCCCGGGCCGTCTCCTCGACGTGGGCCATGGTGCTCAGGCCCCGCCCCTGCAGGTCCTCGATCCGGGCCACGACCGGCGCCACGAAGCTGTGGACGGTGTCATGCCAGGCCTGCTCGATCTCCGGACCACGGCCGGCCGCATCGGCGAAGGCCAGCAGGATACGACCGTGCTGGTTGTACACCTCGGCCAAACCGGTGGTGGCCGCCAGGATGGACTCGCTCGGTTCGGCATCCAGGTCCAACCACAGGTCGGCGGCCACCGCCAGCTCGGCGTGCAGCTCCGACATCCGTCGCAGCAGGACCGCTTCGAGATCGGGGAAGTACCGATAGAACGCGGTGCGGGTCAGGCCCGCTCTCTTCATCACATCCTCGACCGTCAAGGCATGGAACGACTCCTCCGCCAGCAGCGCCTCGGCCGCATCGAGGATGGCCCGCTCCACCGCCGCCCGCCGGGCGCTGGTGTTCGTGGGTGAACGAGAATCGGGCACAGACACTTCTGGGAGGGTAGTGGTGTCCGCCGCAAGACGCTGCGTCACGCACCGGAAGGTGAGATCCGCATGACCATGGACTCTCACGGCCGGTCCTGGTCGTCGAGGCCGGCGTCCTCCAGGTCGAGGGCTCGCTGCAGCCGCTGGCGGGTGGCGTCGTCGACGTCGCCCCGCCGGTGCAGCCGGTCCAGTTCGTCGCTCTCCACCGCGATGAGCTGGCGTCGCAACCCCCGGTAGGCGGCTTCCGCCTCGGGCTCGTCCTCCTCCTGCCCGGCCCGGTCGGCTCGCTGGTCCAGGGCGGCGCGCAGCCGGTCGACGACATGGGCGGCGGCGGCTTCGGTGCGGGCCAGCTCGTCGAGGTGGTCCCGGGCCCGGCGGGCCAGCTGGTGGCGGGCGGAGAGCCCGTCGAGCCGGCGGCGCTCGTCGTCGGCCTGGAGGCCGGCCCGCCGGACCAGCGACGGCAGGCTCAGCCCCTGGACCACCAGCGACACGGCAATGACCACAGTGGCAATGACCACGACCAGGGGCCGGTAGCGGAGGGGGGACCCGCCCGTTGCGGTCAACGGTATGGACAGGGTGGCGGCCAGGGGGACGACGCCGCGCGCCCCGGCCCACGAGACGACGGCCGGCGCCCGCCACGACAGGCGCCGGGTGCCTGTCCGGCGCTGGGTCAGGGCGGCAAGGGGGAACACCCACGCCACGCGGACGAGGATCAGGGTGACGGCGACCGCCCCGACGGCGGCCGGCCAGGTGCCCTGGGCGGCCGGGAGGTCCCCGATCAACACGGGCAGCTGCAGGCCGATGAGGGCGAACACCACACTCTCGAGCAGGAAGATGACCGTGTCGTACACGGCATCGACCTGCAGGCGGCTGCGAGCCGCGGTGCGCCGCCCGGCCCGGGTGCCGACGACCAGGCTGGCGATCACCACCGCGGTGACCCCTGAGGTGTGGGCCACCTCAGCCACCACGTACACGAGGTACGGCGCCACCAGGGCGGTCACCGTGTTGACGACGGGATCGTCGATCCGGCGCCGGACGACGACGACGCCGGCGGCCAGCAGGGCGCCGATCAGGCAGCCGCCGCCGGCCAGGCGGACGAACTGGAGAGCGGCCGATCCCCAGGCGACGGACCCGCCGGCCACCACGACGCCCACCGCCACCCGGAACAGGACCAGGCTGGTGGCGTCGTTGAACAGGCTCTCGGCGGAGACGATGGCCTGGATGCGGGCCGGCAGCCCCAGGCGCCGGCCCAGGGCGGTCACCGCCACCGGATCGGTGCTGGCCAGGACGGCTCCGAGC
>JALYVP010000296.1 GCA_030853185.1 Actinomycetota bacterium
CCCGGCGCCGCCGGCCACCACGACCCGCTGTTGTGCCGAAGAGGCCACTCAGCGTCGCCCGATACCCTCGTAGCGGCAACCAGCGGTGGTCACCGCCGCCGAGTCCAGCAGGTTGCGGGCGTCGATGATGGCCGGTCGACCGGCGCGACGTTGATCTCGTTCGGAGAGATCCGGGCCGGATCGGAGCGCGGCCGCGGCCACGACGGGTGCGGCCAGGACCGACACCACGCGGGTGAAGTCGGCCTCGGCGAATTCGGGCCACTCGGTGAGTACGACGACAGACTCGGAGCCCTCGCAGGCCGCGTAGAGGTCGGCAACGACTTCGACGCCGAGAGGGACGAGCAGCTCGTGGTCGGGGTCGGGTTGCGTCGGGTCGTAGGCGAGCACCCGGGCGCCGCGACTGCGAAGGTGGGCAATGACCGCCAGGGACGGCGAGTCCCGGAGGTCGTCGGTACCGGCCTTGAAGGTGAGGCCCCACACCCCGACCTGGACTCCGTGAAGGTCACCGCCGGACACCGCCGCCACCCGGTCGGCGACCCGGGCAAACTGGTCCTCGTTGGCGGCGATCGCCCCCCGGACCAGGGCGAAGTCGTAACCATGATCGGCGGCCATGCGGACCAGGGCGTTGGTGTCCTTGGGGAAGCAGGAACCGCCCCAGCCGGGCCCCGGCTTGAGGTGATCGGCGCCGATGCGACGATCCAGGCCCATGCCCACCACCACGTCACCGACGTCGGCCCCGACGGCCTGGCACAGGTTGGCCACCTCGTTGATGAACGACACCTTGGTGGCCAAGAAGGCGTTGCACGCGTACTTGACCGTTTCCGCCGAGGCCGGATCGGTGAGCACCACCGGGGCGTCGAGGCCGTCGTAGAGCGCCGCCACCCGCCGGGCCACGATCCGGTCGCTGGACCCGATCACGATGCGGTCCGGGTTCAAGCAGTCGTAGACGGCTCGGCCCTCGCGGAGGAACTCCGGGTTGGACACCACCCACACATCGGGGCGCCCGAGGGCGGTGGCGACGATGTCGACCGAACCAACCGGAACCGTCGACTTGTTGACCACCACCGCTCCGGTACCCAGGTGGGGGCCGATCTGGCGAGCAGCGTCGGTCACGTACGTCAGGTCGGCGGACCCGTCGGCCGACTGCGGGGTGGGAACACACAGGAACGTGAACTCGGCGTCTGCCACCACCTCGCCGGCCATGGGGGCGAAGGTCAACCTTCCGGCCTGGAGCTGCTCGGTGACGAGCTCCAACAGCCCCGTCTCCACGATGGGGATGCCCCCCGAGACCAGGAGGTCGACCCTGGCGTGGTCGATGTCGGCAGCCACCACCTGGTGGCCGAGATGGGCCATGGCGGCGCAGGTCGTCAGCCCGACGTAGCCGACTCCGATGATCGCGATCCTGCTCATCGCTCATGTCTCCTCAGGGAGTGGTCAGTTGCCGGCAACGAGGGCCTTGACGGTGCGTTCCAACGGCTGATGATGATCCGCCAGCAGAGGGATGCCGCTCAGGCGGAGAGCGGCGTTGTCGAGGACCGAGTTGGCCGGGCGCGGGGCGGGGCGGGGCGGGTCGAGCTCGTCGGTGCGGATCGGTTCGACGATCGCCGGGTCACCCCCGGCCGCGGCGATGACGTCCCTGGCGAAGCGGTACCACGTCGTCGGGCCCTGGTTGGTCACGTGAAAGATCCCCGGCCGGCGGCCGGCGGCCAAGTTGTAGAGTGCGCCGGCCAGGTCATCGGTGAAGGTGGGGCAGCCCCGCTGGTCGTCGACGAAGCGCAGAGGCGTGCCGCTCGAGGCCAGGCGCAGGACCGTCTTGACCATGTTGGCCCCGTGGCGCCCGCACACCCACCCGGTGCGGACGACCGTTGCCCCCGGCAGCTGAGCCCGCAGCTCATCCTCTCCCGCCAGCTTGGACCGGCCGTAGACCGACTCGGGGGCGGGGCCGTCCCACTCGGTGTACGGACGCTCGGAGCGCCCGTCGAAGACATAGTCGGTCGACACGTACACCACGTGGGCGCCGTTGCCGCGGGCCGCCTCGGCGACGTGACGGGTGCCGAGGGCGTTGACCGAGAACGCCCGGTCGACATCGGCCTCACAGGCATCGACGGCTGTCCAGGCCGCGGTGTGGAACACCACCTCCGGGTCGACCTCGCCGAACGCGGCTCGCACCGCGTCCCGGTCGGTGACATCGAGCGAGCTTCGGGCGGGGGCCACGACCGTGTGCTGAGGATGACCGGCCAGCACCTGGACCACGTCGGTGGCCAGTTGGCCACCGCCGCCCGTCACCAGCACCCTCACGCGGTCGGGACGGCCCGGAGCGGTTCCCACCACCACCGGCCCTCTCGGTACCACGCATAGGTCCGCTCCAGCCCGCCGTCGAGGCCGACCTCGGGCACCCAGCCGAGAGCCCGCACCTTGGAGGAGTCGACCGAGTAGCGACGGTCGTGACCCAGGCGGTCGGCAACCGGTTCCACCATGTCCTCCCCGGCGTCGCAGAGGTCGAGCAGGCGTCCGGTCAGCTCCCGGTTGGTCAGCTCGTTGCCGGCCCCGATGTTGTAGATCTCACCGTCGCTGCCCCGGCGCAGGACAGCATCGACGGCGGCACAGTTGTCGGAGACGAACAGCCAGTCCCGCCGGTTGAGGCCGTCACCGTACAGCGGCACCTTGTGCCCGTCGAGGAGGTTGGTGAGGAACAGCGGGATGACCTTCTCCGGGTACTGCCACGGACCGAAGTTGTTCGAGCTGCGCGTCACCAGCACCGGCAGGCCGTAGGTGGTGAAGTGGGACAGGGCGATCAGATCGGAACCCGCCTTCGAGGCGCTGTAGGGGGAGCGAGGCACCATGAGGTCGCTCTCGATGGAATCGCCCTCCTCCACCGACCCGTACACCTCGTCGGTGGAGACGTGGACCACCCGGTCGACCTCCGCCATCCGAGCGGCGTCCATGACCAGGTTGGTGCCGACACAGTTGGTGACCACGAAGTCCTGGGATCCGGTGATGGAGCGATCCACGTGGCTCTCGGCGGCGAAGTGGACGATGGCGTCGTGGCCCGGCACATGCCGGCCCAGCGCCACGGGGTCGCAGATGTCGGCGTGCACGAACCGCACCCGCTTCTGGTGGGCCCCGGCCAGGACCTCGGCCAGCGTGGAGCGGTTCCCGGCGTAGGTGAGGGCGTCGTAGATGGTCACCTCGTCGTCGGAGTGATCCAGGACCCAGCGGACGTAGTTGGACCCGATGAACCCGGCGCCTCCGGTCACGAGCAATCGCACGGCTCGCTACGATACCGGCAACCGGCCTGGGCCCGGGACCAGCCCGTCGGCGACGGCTGGTCGCTCAGCCCAGGTCGATCTGGGAGTGATCGCCGACCATCAGGCGGGTGGCCCGGGGGCGGCGCTCGGAGCGCGTCACCTCCACGTGGTGGCCGAGAAGGGAGTCCTCGATCCGCCCGGCCGCCAGGATGCTGCTGTCGTCGAGCACCACCGCATGCTCGATCTCCGAGCGTTCCACCACGCACCGTTGGCCGATGGCACTGAACGGCCCGATGAAGCTGTCGGTGACGGTGGTGCCCGCACCGATGATGATGGGGCCGCGCAGCACCGAGTGGCTGATGACCGCACCCCGCTCCACCACGACCCGGCCGTCCACCTGGGACGTCTCGTCGATGGTCCCGTCGAGGCGGCGCTCGATGCCCTCGAGGATGAGGCGGTTCGCTTCGAGGAGGGGGGTCAGCTTGCCGGTGTCGATCCACCACCCCTCGAGGATCTCGCTACGCACCCGGTGGCCGTGATCGATGAGCCACTGGATGGCGTCGGTGATCTCCAGCTCGCCGCGCTCGGAGGGGGCTATCGACGCCACCGCCTCGTGGACGTGAGCGTCGAAGAGGTAGACCCCGACCAGGGCCAGATCCGAGGGGGGGACCTCCGGCTTCTCCACCAGCTGGACGATCCCGCCGTGTCGGTCGATCTCCGCCACCCCGAAGCGTTGCGGATCGGGAACCTGCTTGAGCAGGATCTGAGCGACCGGGGCAGCAACGGCGTCCACCAGGGTGGGGTTCGCCGCCCGCTGCCGATCCTCCTCGAAGCGCCGGACGAAATCGGCCAGGGTCTGCTTCAGCAGGTTGTCGCCCAGGTACATGACGAAGTCGTCCTCGCCCAGGAACTCCCG
>JALYVP010000297.1 GCA_030853185.1 Actinomycetota bacterium
TCCTCTACCGAGACGGGCACGTCAACGTCGGCACCTGGGGCAGCGAAGTCGCCATGGCCCCCAACGTGGAGGCCGTCGTGCAGAACCTTGTTCCCATGGTCGACAACGGACAACTGTCCCCGTCCGCCACCACCAACGACTCCCGGGTGTGGGGATCGACGCTCGGAGCAGCCACCATCGTCGCCCGCTCCGGCCTCGGCGTGACCGCCACGGGTGCACTCGTCTACGTGGCCGGAGCGGCCCTGTCCGCCCGCACGCTCGCCGAGTCCCTCCAGCGTGCCGGGGCGACTCGGGCCATGACCCTCGACATCAACCCCGAATGGGTCACGTTCAACTTCTACAACCATCAACGTAGCGGCGACCCCTCCCAGATAATCGCCGCCAAGCTCTACCCCCGCATGCAACGACCTGCCACCCGCTATCTCGGACCCAGCCAAGAATCCCGAGAGTTCTTCACCGTCGCCGGGCCATGACAAACCGCCAAAGCATCGCCGCCACCCCGAGGCAGTCCCAGCGGCCACAACCACGCCAAGCTGATCCAGCGACCAACCGACCGTAGACGACATGAACACCCCGATAGCCGTGGTCGCGTCGCTGTGCTCGGCCGGCGGCTACGCCGCCTCCAGTGTCATCCAACACCGCACAGCCCGCAGCACGCCCTCCGGCACCGGGCTACGCCTTGGCCTACTCGGTGACCTCGCCCGGCGACCGGCATGGCTCATCGGCCTCTGCCTTGCCGCCGCAGCCTTCGCGGCACACGCCGTCGCCCTTTCGCTCGGAGAGCTCGCCGTCGTCCAGCCACTACTCATCGCCGGACTGCTCTTCGCCCTCCCCGCCAGCGTCCTTCTTGACCGACATCGCCCCAGCCTCACGGAGTGGTCCTGGGCGCTCATGCTCGTCATCAGCCTCGCCCTGTTCCTCACCGCCGCCAACCCAACCGCCGGGTCAGTCCCCTCCGACACCGACCGCCTAGGCCTAATCGTCGCCATCGGAACCGTCCTCGCCGCCGCAGTAGCACTCCTGGCAAACCAACTCGACCGAGACCATAGCGCCACCGCATTCGGGACCGCCGCCGGACTCACCTACGGCCTGACCGCCGCCCTCATCAAACAAGTCAGCCAAACAGCCAGCCATGACCCGTTCAAGCTGCTCACGTCCTGGCCCGCATACGCCCTGATCGCTATTGGCGCATGCGCCCTCGTGCTAAACCAAGCCGCCTACCAAGCCGGACCCCTCGCCGCCTCCCTCCCGCCCATGACCATGGTCGACCCGGTCGTCGCCGTGATCATCGGCGTCCTCGTCTTCGACGAGCACCTCGCCCACACCGCTCCAGCCATTCTCCTAGAGACGCTCTCCGCCGCCGCAGTCCTCCTTGCCACCATCCAAGTAGCAAACCACGCATCCAAGCCGTCCACGCGATACCGACCACCGATCGAGGCAGGCCAGCAACCCCCGCAAAGAAGGTCACCGTGATCGCCACTTCGATAAGGTTTGACCCGCTCCTCGTGCTGAACCACTGCAGACAGGTCCTCGTGTCCACCCCGATAGGTTGGTCCCGCCGCCGGCGGGAGTGTCCACGTAACGGTGTTTATGGCCTGACACGCTGAGCGGACCGCTCGGCGAGAAGGTACAGACCATGACTGCAACACCCGACGAGATGGCCAGGAAGAAGCCGGCGGAGGTGTCGGCGGAGCAGGAGGCCGCGACCGACCTGGTCCGCCTGGCCAAGGAGGGGGGCCTGTCCTCCCCCAGAAGGCGACCGCCATGACGACACCGACGACGAGGACCGCGAGGAGCGCATCCCTGACCAGCCCCTGGACCGAGATGCTGCCGATCGAGATCGAGTTCGGCGACAGGAGCAAGGCCAGCGCGAACAGGGGCACCTGGGTGACCATGGTTCCGGACGTGCTGAGGAGTCCGCCAGCGGTGACGGCGACGGCCGGCTGGGCGCCTTGGCCCTGCAGAAATCAGATCTGGAACCCGGCGCCGCCAACGACGGGGATGACCAGGGTCGGGGGTGCGGACAGCCGACAGCCGCCAAACGTGGCCCGGCCGGCCTGCGCTCCTTCCTGGGCAAGGTTTCCCGAAGCATTACCGACCCTGCACGGAGCCTCTTAGCTTTGTTGGCGATGATGGTGGGGTGCCATCAACCGCTAGATCGGTCACTGGGCCCCCCGCTGTCCGACTCCGTTCACCTCAGGTCCCGCCGCAGCCGGCGCGTCGTCCCGTGGGGCCCGGCGACGTCCTACGTCTGGTTTTGGTCGCCGGGGGCCTGATCGTGGCCGGTCTGTGGTGGTCGGACACGGCAAGCACCTCGGTCCACGGTTTCGGACCGTGGATGACTGCCGCTGGGAGGGTCGCCGGGCTCTTCGCTGGCTACCTGGTCCTGGTGCAGGTGATGCTCATCTGCCGGGTGGGCTGGTTCGAGCGGGCCGTCGGCTTCAACCGGTTGGCGGCGTGGCACCGGGGCCTCGGCACCAACGTGGTGGTGCTGATCATGGCCCACGTCCTGTTCACCGTGTGGGGCTACGGGCTCACCAACCACCGCCCCGTGGTCGGTGAGCTGTGGACGGTGATCACCACCTATTCGCAGATGCTGATAGCGACCGCAGGAACGATCATCTTCCTCGCCATTGCCGTGACCAGCGCCCGCTTCGCCCGGAACCGCATGTCCTATGAAGCGTGGTATTGGGTCCACGTAACGGTCTATGTGGCCGTTGCCCTCACGTTCTTCCACCAGACATCGACGGGTATCGACTTCATCGGTCACCCGTTCAACAAGCTGCTGTGGACCGCGTTGTACCTGGCTGTCGCCGGTTCGGTTGTGACCTGGAGGGTCGTCATCCCCGTCCGGAGGTGGATGGCGCACCGCATGACCGTCGATCGGATCGTCCCTGAGGCGGATGGGGTGGTCTCGGTGTGGATCAAGGGCGTTCACCTCGACGACCTGGATGTGCAGGCCGGTCAGTTCTTCTTGTGGCGCTTTGTCACTCCCGGACACATGTGGTCCGCCCACCCTTATTCGGTGTCGGTGGTTCCTACCCGCCAGCAGTTGCGCATCACCGTCCGCGCCGTCGGCGGACACTCGACGGCTCTCGCCCACCTCCGGCACGGCACCCCGGTGCTGGCCGAGGGTCCTTTTGGCACGTTCACGGAGCGGCGGCGGACCCGTCGGGCCGTTTTGCTCATCGCAGGTGGATCGGGCATCAGCCCGCTGCGGGCCATGGCCGAGGCGTTCACGGCGAGCCAGGCGGGAGTGGCAGGCGAGATCGTCCTCATCTACCGGGTCAGCCACGAGGAGCGGCTGGCTCTGCGCCAAGAGCTCGACCGGTTGGCCGCCAAGCGAGGCCTGACGGTGATCTACGTGGTCGGGAGCCGAGCCGAGCTCGGCCACGACCCGCTTGAGAGCCGATGCCTGGTCAAGCTTGTCCCGGATGTCCGACAACGGGACGTGTTCGTGTGCGGCCCGCAGGGCATGGCCGTGAGCGTCATCGGCGCGCTACGCCACCTGGGAGTCCCCGTCCGCCAGATCCACACCGAGGAGTTCGTGCTGCGATGACCGTGCATCTCACCCAACGGAGCCGGCGTGGCGCAGCGCTGGTCGGTCTCTTCGGTGCTGTCGGGTTGCTGGTCTCGGCCAAGGAGCTCGCCGGGCCATCATCGTCGGTGCTGAGCTCGACGGCCGGCCCGCGCGCGCCGTCCTCGACCGGGTCCCCAGCCCCCACGGCCGGTCCCTCACCGTCGGCCTCGACACCACCCCCCTCGTCGCCTTCGGCATCGCCCGCACCGACCACGCCGACGACCGTCAGTGGGATCCGCCGGATCGCCGGCAACACCGAGAACAACCCGTACGGTCCGATCCAGGTACGAATCACCCTCAAAGCCGGGAAGCTGGTCGACGTGACGGCGCTGCAGTCCCCGACCGACCACAGCACCTCGGTGGCGATCGCCCAGCAGGCCCTGCCCTTATTGCGCCAAGAGGTCCTCCAGGCTCAGGGCGCCCACATCAACAACGTGTCCGGCGCCTCCTACGATGCGCTGGGCTACGCCCAGTCGGTGCAATCCGCTCTCGACAAGGCCCGGACGGGATGACCACCCCGATCGGCCGGTGTCACGTCGAGGAGGTCATGGGCACCAAAGTCACCATCGACGT